>NZ_JBQQFC010000475.1:0-1323 GCF_052258445.1 Psychrobacter sp. T6-1 | reverse complement strand
GGGTCGCGGCGGCAAACCAAAAGCGGGTCTAACAGGCTTTCATGTCTCGCATCTGCACATTCCAGAGCTTGCCGAGAAGTGGGAGCAGTCTGGACAAGTTAGCACTCAGGGCTATGGTACGCCAGAGCGTATGGCCACCAGCCTTGAGATTATGACACAAGCACCACTGGGTTCAGCCAATTTCTCTAACGAGTTTGGTCGTCCGAACCTATGCGGTTATTTCCGTAGTTTCCAGCTTGATATGTCAGAGGCCAAAGACGGCAGCGAGATGCGCGGCTATCATAAGCCCATCATGCTGGCAGGTGGTTATGGCAATATCAAACGTAACCTCATTGAAAAAAATCCAATCCGCGAAGGGGATTTATTAATCGTCCTTGGCGGACCTGCCATGCAAATCGGTCTCGGCGGCGGCGCGGCATCATCAGTCGATAGTGGCGCACTTGACGAAGGCTTAGACTTTGCCTCCGTGCAGCGTGATAACGCCGAGATGGAACGCCGCTGTCAAGAAGTCATCGATCGCTGCTGGTCCCTCGCTGGTAATGATATTGAAATTAGCAATGATAGCGCTGACGGCAATCCAATCGTCTCACTACATGATGTCGGTGCCGGTGGACTGTCTAACGCGATGCCAGAGCTAGTCAACGATCATGAGATGGGCGCAGTGCTCAATCTACGTCATATTCCGTCATTAGAAGCTGGCATGTCGCCAATGGCCATCTGGTCAAATGAAGCGCAAGAGCGTTATGTGCTGGCGATTCGCCCAGAGAGTAAAGCGCAGTTTGACGCGATATGCACACGCGAGCGATGTCCGTATGCGATATTAGGCACGGCGACTAGAGTGCGTCAGCTAGCAGTCAATGATGAATTGCTCGATGATCAGCCGGTCGATATGCCGATGCAAGTCTTGCTTGGTGGTACACCAAAGATGCAGCGCAGTTTTGAGGTGCAAGCAAACCAGTTGCCACCGCTTGAGCTCAATAATTTTGATTTAGCCCAGTCTATTAAAGACGTGCTGCGTCATCCGACTGTCGCCAGCAAGTCGTTTTTGATTAGCATTGGTGATCGCTCAATCACAGGTATGGTGGTGCGCGATCAGTATGTTGGTCGTTATCAAGTACCTGTCGCCGATTGCGCAGTGACGGCATCGGGCCTCATCGCGCTTGATGGTCAAGTCATGACAGGAGAGGCGATGAGTATTGGCGAGCGTACGCCCGTTGCACTCATTGATCCCAAAGCCTCGGCGAGATTAGCCGTTGGTGAAGCCATTACTAATATCGCAGGCGCGCGTATCGCTCAGCTATCTGATATCACTATGTCAGCGAA
>NZ_JBQQFC010000474.1:0-1323 GCF_052258445.1 Psychrobacter sp. T6-1 | reverse complement strand
GGGTCGCGGCGGCAAACCAAAAGCGGGTCTAACAGGCTTTCATGTCTCGCATCTGCACATTCCAGAGCTTGCCGAGAGGTGGGAGCAGTCAGGGCAAGTGAGCACGCAGGATTACGGTACGCCGGAGCGTATGGCCACCAGCCTTGAGATTATGACACAAGCACCACTGGGCTCAGCGAATTTCTCTAACGAGTTTGGTCGTCCCAATCTATGCGGTTATTTCCGTAGTTTTCAGCTCGATATGTCAGAGGCTAAAGACGGTAGCGAGATGCGCGGCTATCATAAGCCCATCATGCTGGCAGGTGGTTATGGCAATATCAAACGCAACCTCATTGAAAAAAATCCGATCCGCGAAGGGGATTTGCTTATCGTCCTCGGTGGCCCAGCGATGCAAATCGGTCTCGGTGGCGGTGCGGCATCATCAGTTGATAGTGGCGCACTTGACGAAGGCTTAGACTTTGCCTCCGTGCAGCGTGATAACGCCGAGATGGAACGCCGCTGTCAAGAAGTCATCGATCGCTGCTGGGCCCTCGCTGGTAACGACGTTGATGTAAGCAATAATAGTCAGGATGGCAACCCAATCGTCTCCTTACACGATGTCGGCGCAGGTGGGCTATCCAATGCCATGCCAGAGCTGGTTAATGATCACAACATGGGCGCAGTGCTCAATCTACGTCATATTCCATCATTAGAAGCTGGCATGTCGCCAATGGCGATTTGGTCAAATGAGGCGCAAGAGCGTTATGTGCTGGCGATTCGCCCAGAGAGTAAAGCGCAGTTTGACGCGATATGCACACGCGAACGCTGTCCGTATGCGATATTAGGCACGGCGACTAGAGTGCGTCAGCTAGCAGTCAGTGATGAATTGCTCGATGATCAGCCGGTCGATATGCCGATGCAAGTTCTGCTTGGTGGCACACCAAAGATGCAGCGCAGTTTTGAGGTGCAAGCAAACCAGTTGCCACCGCTTGAGCTTAATGACTTTGATTTGGCGCAGTCTATTAAAGACGTGCTGCGTCATCCGACTGTCGCCAGCAAGTCATTTTTGATTAGCATTGGTGATCGCTCAATCACAGGTATGGTGGTGCGCGATCAGTATGTTGGTCGCTATCAAGTACCCGTCGCCGATTGCGCAGTGACGGCATCGGGCCTCATCGCGCTTGATGGTCAAGTCATGACAGGGGAGGCGATGAGTATTGGCGAGCGTACGCCCGTTGCACTCATTGATCCCAAAGCCTCAGCGCGGTTAGCCGTTGGTGAAGCCATTACTAATATCGCAGGCGCGCGTATCGCTCAGCTATCTGATATCACTATGTCAGCGAA
>NZ_JBQQFC010000473.1:0-1335 GCF_052258445.1 Psychrobacter sp. T6-1 | reverse complement strand
ATTACTGGCAAAAACGTATTGGTCACTGGCGCTGGTGGCTCTATCGGTAGTGAGCTGTGCCGGCAGATCATTCAAAATCAGCCAAAATGTTTGGTGCTCTATGAGTTGTCTGAGTTTGCGCTATATGACATTCATCAGCAGCTCAAAAGTATTCAAAACGAAAATCCTGCTTATCAAAGCATTGAGATTGTCGCTATGCTGGGCAATGCAACCAACGAAGACAAGCTCCTAAAAGTATTCAACAACTACCATATACAGACGGTATACCACGCCGCCGCCTATAAGCATGTACCCATCGTTGAGCACAATCCGTTTGAGGGAGTTATCAACAACGCCAAAGGAACTTACCACTGCGCTTATGCCGCTATGCAAGCTTGTGTCGAGACCTTTGTGCTGATCTCAACGGACAAAGCCGTCAGACCCACCAATATTATGGGCGCCTCTAAACGCTTGGCCGAGCTGGTTTGTCAGGCTCTAAGCCAAAAAGAGAGCGCAACCTGTTTTAGTATGGTGCGCTTTGGCAATGTACTGGGCTCATCAGGTTCTGTGATCCCTCTATTCACTAAGCAAATTGAGAAAGGAGGGCCTATTACCGTGACTCATAAGGAGGTCACTCGCTATTTTATGACGATCCCAGAAGCCGCAAGTTTGGTGATTCAAGCAGGTGCGATGGCAACGGGCGGTGAGGTCTTTGTATTAGATATGGGTGCGCCTGTCAAGATTATGGATCTTGCCAAACGTATGATCTATCTAACGGGTTGTAAGCTCAAAGACAAAGACAATCCTAATGGCGATATGGAAATCGTGGTGACCGGTCTTAGACCTGGTGAGAAGTTATACGAAGAACTCATCATTGGCGAAGATAATGTCGAGACAACGCATCATCCTCTCATTCGCCAAGCTATGGAGCATAGCTTTGTGTTAGAAGACATCGAAACCATGTTGTCTCAGCTTATTTATAGAGCGCAGATCAATGATATAGCATGGCTTAAAGAAGAATGCACCCACTTTGTAGAAGGCTATCAAGAAAGCACAGCTACCGTATAGTCTGTATTACTGACAGATTTTGATACGTAGCGAAGATAGAATCATACAAGTAGCTAACGCAGGGCGAAAATCTAGCATAGGTAATTTTTAGAATAATTTTATAGTGAGATGATTATGTTTAGCATGATAAAGCAGCTGTTTGGACTGCTCTCAGTTCAACAAGTCAGACAGTTCTATATACTACAAGTGCTTGTGGTTATCATGGCTTTTACTGAACTATTAGGCATCGCGTCCATAGCGCCTTTTATGGCCTTGGTCGGTGACATCTCTATACTCGAAACAAACCGT
>NZ_JBQQFC010000472.1:0-1338 GCF_052258445.1 Psychrobacter sp. T6-1 | reverse complement strand
TCCTCGATGAGCCCGACGTTAGTATTTAAAGACGACAAACCATATATCGTCACAGGCAGCCCAGGCGGTAGCCGTATCATTACTACTGTCACCCAAATCATCTCCAACGTCATCGATCACGATATGAATATCGCTGAAGCGACTCATGCGCCGCGTATACATGATCAATGGTTGCCTGATGAGATACGAGTAGAGAAGGCGCTAAATATAGATACGGTCAATAAACTTAAATCTATGGGACATACGGTTAGTCCAAAGGCAGCTATGGGCTCAACCCAGTCGATTATGCTCACCCCAAATGGAATATATGGATCCTCTGATCCGCGTATTGTCGATGCGGCAGTGGTTGGGTATTAAAAATTGCCAATTAAAATATGATTAAACGTGCCCTCTATCATCAAAAATGTAGAGGGTTTTTGCTGACGACTTACTCACTTATTTATCCCTCGATAACTAATTAGGCGCCTGTAATCAGTGGCTGTCGACCCCAAATAATGCTATCATTAACGACCACATTTAAAACAAAAAGTTATCAGCACTAATGTATTTTTGTCTTTTAAATATACATTTAAGTCTTTGATAATTATATACTTATTACCTAATTCACTGCTTGCACTTCTAAGAGTCTTCTATGGCATTTGTACACCTTGGCATTCATAGCGAATATTCAATCACTGACTCTATCATCCGTATTAAGCCACTTGTTAAGGCGGCGGCGGCAGACGATCAGCGCGCACTAGCGTTGACTGACTTATCGAACCTGTATGCGACGGTAAAGTTTTATAAAGCCTGCTTGGGTGCGGGCATTAAGCCGATTATCGGTAGCGAGGTCATCATGGATCATGAAGACACGCGCTTAGTGCTGCTCGCGATGAACAATGACGGCTATCAAAACATCACGCGTATCGTCTCGCTTGGCTTCACGGATGGGCGCAGCGATCCTGCCAATCACGGTACTCCTGTTGTCAAACGTAGTGACATATTGAATCATGCGGCGGGTGTTATTGCACTGTTCACTGAAAAGTCTGATGTTGGTCAAGCCTTGCTTGGCTCCATGCCAGAGCGTGCCGATGAGCTAATCACTGAGTGGCAAAAAAAGTTTGATGATCGGCTATACTTTGCCATCAAACGTACCAACCGCTCAGGCGAAGATGCCTTTATCAGCGCCGCTATTCACGCAGGCGCAAAGCATAATATTCCTATTATTGCCCATAATGATGTCAGATTTATGGCGCAAGAGGATTTTGATGCTCATGAAGCACGCGTTTGTATTGCAGGCTCTTATGTCCTCGCCGATCAAAGCCGCCCGCAGCTATATTCTGATGAGCAATACCTCAA
>NZ_JBQQFC010000471.1:0-1342 GCF_052258445.1 Psychrobacter sp. T6-1 | reverse complement strand
TACTAAGCTGATTAATAGGCTTAGGGCGATAAATAAGCCAAAAGTAGAAAATAGGGTCATTTTTTATCCTTTATGCTGGTGATATCATGATCTACTCTATCGCGCGCGTTGCTTCGTGATAGTAAGCGATCCAGCTCCGCTTTTTCTGCCGCACTCAACGCCTCTGTATGCTCGGCAGCAGTACCTGTTTGACCACGAGCAACAATTTGACGACGGCGACTTTGCCAAAACCAGCCACCAATCAATAAAATCAACAGCAGCGGCGGAAAAAACCATAATATCCAAGTTGAGGGGCGTACTGGCGGCTTGTAGCTAATAAAGTCGCCATAGCGCTCTTGCATATAAACGCGAATCTCGCCATCACTACGGCCATCTTTGACCATATCATAGGTTTTTTGTTTGAGATCTTGCGCGATAGGGGCGTCAGATCCTGCTAGGTTTTGGTTTTGACATTTAGGGCAGCGTAGCTCCTCGATCAAGCCTCGGTACTGCGCTTCTTGCTGCACTGAGTCAAAATCATAGACGTCAATTGCCGCATTAGCATTCACTCCTATTACCAAAGATAGTACTAGAGCTAGCAACACGCTTGCCAACCTTATGACTCGTTTACTAAAGCCATTTTTATTGATGACATTATAGTTACTAATGATCATTGGCAGGCCTCCTCAACTTGAGTAGGATCTGGTGTGCTAGCAGTCTCATTGGCTTTATTGAGTACCATGAGACAAGGTATAATACGCGCTTGCCAATTGGCCTCATTAATCTCACCAATGATGTGCTGACGGATCACCCCTTCGCCATCGACGATAAAGGTTTCGGGTGCACCGGTTAACCCTAAATCTAATGCAAATTGACCTGATAGATCTTGGATAGACATCGAGAATGGATCGCCGCGCTGGTTTAGGTAGCTTAGCGCATTACCGATCTCATCTTTATAGTTGATGCCCACAATATTGACGCCGCGTTCTTCTAACTCCATCAAAAATGGATGCTCAACGATACAAGTAGGGCACCAAGAGCCCCAAACATTGATTAAAAAGGGCTGCTTGGGCAAATTATCATTGGTCATGACTCGCGTCGTATCTGACAATAGCGGTAGCTCAAACGTCGGTACAGGGCGCTCAAGCGCAGTATTAGGCACGATATCTGTCGGCTGACCTAAACGCATATAAAGCATGACGATAAAGCCTGCAAAGACGATAAGCGGAATCAAAAACCATATCTTCATCTGCTTTTTATTCATCGTCTTAGTCTTGGACGCAGGTGCTGTGTTTTTGTCAGGCATATTAAGCCTCCTTATTGATTACAGGAGCGTCGATACGTACAGAAGTATCTGTATTTG
>NZ_JBQQFC010000470.1:0-1349 GCF_052258445.1 Psychrobacter sp. T6-1 | reverse complement strand
ACCTCGTTTGCCGCCGTCTTTGTGTCGCCTGAGATTGACGATGATATCGAGATCGATATCAATCCAGCGGACTTGCGCATTGATACCTACCGCTCATCGGGCGCAGGCGGTCAGCACGTCAACACCACGGATTCTGCGGTACGTATCACTCACGAGCCAAGCGGCGTGGTGGTGACCTGTCAAAACGAGCGTAGTCAGCACGGTAACAAGGCGACCGCAATGAAAATGCTACGCGCCAAGCTTTATGAGCTTGAGATGCAAAAACGTATGGAGTCACAACAAGCGGTCGAGGATAATAAGTCTGATGTCGGTTGGGGTAGTCAAATTCGCTCGTATGTGCTTGATGATTCGCGTATCAAAGACTTGCGTACGGGCATTGAGACCTTTAATACGGGTGCGGTACTCGACGGCGATCTCGATCAATTTATCGAAGCGAGTCTTAAGGCAGGATTGTAAAAACACTTTCGATATTTAAATAAATCCAAATTTAAGGAAAATTATGCCAAGCGTTAATAGTTATTTTGATGACAAAGTCACGTCCATCGCCTTTCAAACGGCTACGCTTCCCGCTACTGTCGGCGTTATGGAAATTGGTGAGTACGAGTTTGGCACCAGCGAATTTGAAACCATGAGCGTAGTCAGTGGTGCGTTGACAGTCAAATTGCCTAAGAGCGATGAGTGGCAAACTTTCAAGGCTGGCGAGTCATTCACAGTAAAGGCCAATCAAAAATTCAATGTCAAAGTAGATGTAGAAACGGCTTATTTATGTACTTATGGTAAGTAGTGGTTTTTAGATACGGACTAGAACACTACTACTATAAGAACGCCAAGTGTAATGCTTGGCGTTTTTTATGCACAATACTTTTTTTACACAGTATTACACTTTGTGTGCGTCAAACACACAGCGCCGTATTAGATATTTACCTATGATTAAGCTCATAAACTTTACTTTTAAGGGTATAGCACATGATAACAGCGACTGAGCAAGTCATAGACGATCTGCGTCACGATTATGAGCGCTTAGCTCGCCGCGCAAAGCTGCGTTATGTCAGTGATGATGAGCCAGGATTTACGCGAGTACGCTGGGGTCGCGGCTTTACTTATCGAGATGAGGCGGGCAAGACGGTCAAAGACAAAGCCTTGCGCCGACGTTTTGAAGAGCTGGTTATTCCGCCGATGTGGACTGAGGTCTGGATATGCCAAGATGACAAAGGACATCTGCAATCGACAGGACGCGATCTCAAGGCGCGCAAACAGTACTTGTATCATCCCGCATGGAACAACGTGCGCGATGAGGCTAAGTTCGATGCGATGATAGGGTTTGGCGAGGCGCTACCTCTTCTGCGAGC
>NZ_JBQQFC010000469.1:0-1353 GCF_052258445.1 Psychrobacter sp. T6-1 | reverse complement strand
TCACCGCGGCCCTCTGAACCCATAACGATGACACAAGTGTTCTCAATCACTTCTTTGGGGGCGATTAGCTGCCACAGCTTTGTGAATACTTGAGCGTTGAGCTGCTGTACCATGCGGCTAACCACGCTGACTTTTACCCCGTTTTGCTGCTGCGCGCGGATGTAGCGACCGATCAACTCCACCGCTTTATCTAAACTGCTCATATCCTGCGCATGCTCAATCTCCATACTAATGAGCTGTGAGTGTTGACCGACGTAGGCGATCAAATCACTTTGCGCTAATACGCCTATAACCGTGTCGCTGTCATTTAAGACAGGTAGGCGATGGATACGGTAGCGCGTCATCATCAATAGCGCATCACCAATCTCACTTTTATCTTTGATGGTATGCAGATTAAAGCTGGCATAATCTAGACAGGGGGTAGTAGCAGGATCTTTTTGATCACTGACCGCGCGGCAAATATCATGATCACTCAAGAGCCCTAAAGTACGATCGGATTTAGGCGGTACTACCGAGTGTGATACCTCGCTTTGTCTCATCTTAGTGTGCTCAGATGAGCGCACCAGCACATGCTTGAGACCGGCGTCCATCATGATACGCGTGGCTTGATATAAGCTGCTACTTGCAGCAACGATATGGACGGGTAGTAAAGTGACATCGGTAACGGGTTGCAAAAGGATTTGTTGTACCTCTTGCTGGGCGGTGTAGCTATTAGTGCCCGCAGCCTGATTGCTACGTCTAAGTTCAAGCGCTTTTAGACGCTCAGAGAGCTTGTCGGATAACAACTGACGCACCAGATAATTTTGCGCGCCAATCTTGTCGATAGCGCTGCCATCAACTTGAAGTAATAACGAGTCCTCTACCGCACAAAACTGGTAATACTCAGGCGAGTGACCCATCTCACCGTTTTTGTCGGTGCGCTCAGGAGTACGGCGGCTATCAAACCAGTCATTACTGTTTAAATGCTTGGTATGGTTGTTACCTAGGTAAGTGGCGACGAATTCATCACCCAAGCGCTGCTCAATTTGACCTTTTAAAACCACAAAAAAATACTGTAAATCATCGACAGCCAAGGAGTCATCTTTAGCAAGATAGCGCACTTGGGTATGTTTTTTGACGCTTAGACGCTCATCAGCGCTTAACACATCAAAAGGCGGCTGGGTAAAATCAAGCTGAGGCATGACATCTTCCTTTTAGTGCTATTTAGTCTTACTATAGCACTATCCCCGCACAAATCCACAATAACATCATTGTTATCAAAATATCATGTTACGATCAAAGAGAAGAGAGTCTGTCATGTTAATCGGTCAGCATTGTACGGATACGGCGAATGGCTTCACGACTCTCCTCAAC
>NZ_JBQQFC010000468.1:0-1353 GCF_052258445.1 Psychrobacter sp. T6-1 | reverse complement strand
GTTGAGGAGAGTCGTGAAGCCATTCGCCGTATCCGTACAATGCTGACCGATTAACATGACAGACTCTCTTCTCTTTGGTCGTAACATGATATTTTTATAACAATGATGTTATTGTGGATTTGAGCGGAGATAGTGCTATAGTAAGACTAAATAGCATTAAAAGGAAGATGTCATGCCTCAGCTTGATTTTACCCAGCCGCCTTTTGATGTATTAAGCGCTGATGAGCGTTTAAGCATCAAAAAACATACCCAAGTGCGCTATCTTGCTAAAGATGACTCTTTGACTGTCGATGATCTACAGTATTTTTTTGTAGTTTTAAAAGGTCAAATTGAGCAGCGCTTGGGTGATGAATTCGTCGCCACTTACCTAGGTAATAACCATACCAAGCATTTAAACAGTAATGACTGGTTTGATAGCCGCCGTACTCCTGAGCGCACCGACAAAAACGGTGAGACGGGTCACTTGCCTGAGTATTACCAGTTTTGTGCGGTAGAGGACTCATTATTACTTCAAGTTGATGGCAGCGCTATAGACAAGATTGGCGCGCAAAATCACCTGGTGCGTCAGTTGTTATCCGACAAGCTCTCCGAGCGTCTAAAAGCGCTCGAGCTTAGACGTAGCAATCAGGCTGCGGGCACTAGTAGCTACTCCGCCCAGCAAGAGGTACAACAAATCCTTTTGCAACCTGTCACCGATGTCACTTTATTACCCGTCCATATCGTTGCTGCAAGTAGCAGCTTATATCAAGCCACGCGTATCATGATGGACGCCGGTCTCAAGCATGTACTGGTGCGCTCACCTAAGCAAGCTGAGCAGAAACAGAGCGAGGTATCACAATCGGTAGTACCGCCTAAATCAGATCATACTTTAGGACTCTTGAGTGATCACGATATTTGCCGCGCAGTCAGTGAGCAAAAAGACCCTGCTACTACCCCTTGTTTAGATTATGCTAGCTTTAATCTGCATACCATCAAAGATAAACGTGAGATTGGTGATGCGCTATTGATGATGACGCGCTACCGTATCCATCGCCTGCCCGTTTTAGACGATAGCGACACGGTTATAGGCGTATTAGCGCAGAGTGATTTGATCGCCTACGTCGGTCAACACTCGCAGCTCATCAGTATGGAGATTGAGCAGGCGCAGGATATGCGCAGTTTAGATAAAGCAGTGGAGCTGATCGGTAGCTACATCCGCGCGCAGCAGCAAAACGGGGTGAAAGTCAGCGTGGTTAGCCGCATGGTACAGCAGCTTAACGCTCAAGTATTCACAAAACTGTGGCAGCTAATCGCCCCCAAAGAAGTGATTGAGAACACTTGTGTCATCGTTATGGGTTCAGAGGGCCGCGGTGA
>NZ_JBQQFC010000467.1:0-1361 GCF_052258445.1 Psychrobacter sp. T6-1 | reverse complement strand
AAAAAGCACCTTACGCAAGATTTGAGTTTATGAATGTTTTAAATGTAAATTCTAAATAGGTTATAAAATAGTGCCACAATATATACGCTCATACACTAAAGGCGCGACCTACTTTTTTACATTGGTTGCGTATGAAAGACGGCCAATATTTTGTAAAGATGACTTTTTGAAAGCCTTTAAAGCAAGTATAAAAACAGTTCAGCAGCAATATCCTTTTGAAATTTTGGCATGGGTACAGTTGCCTGATCATTTACATTGTATTTGGCAGATGACAGACGAGGATACTAACTATAGTCAATGCTGGTCACGTATAAAGCGCCTTACAACAAGGGCTTGCCCGCAATATCATCTGGCATCAGATGACTTAAGTACTTCAAAGGTTAATAGAAACGAGAAGGGATTGTGGCAGCGCCGCTTTTATGAACATCAAATTCATAGCGAAGAGGATTTTATAAATCATATGAATTATTTGCACTACAATCCTGTCAAACATGGATTAGTCAAAAAGGTTGCTGATTGGCCATATTCTAGCTTTCATCGTCATGTAAAAAAGGGCAACTATCCAGCCGATTGGGGAGCAAAAATCATTGAATTACCAGAAAAATTTGCTGATAATTTAGAATAAGATGTTTTTTGTAGGATAATATCCAATGTACCATTGGCGATATTTCGAATTATAAACAGTATTCTGTAGGGTGATTCAGGTTTAAGATGTTCTTGTAGGGTGCGTTCCACGCACCATCGACAATATTTTCGAATTATAAACGGTGCTTAGAAAGCACCCTACACCTGACACGAGTTTAAGGTAGGTTTCAAATTATAAACAGTGCTTGGAAATCACCCTACGCATGATTCAGGTTTAAGATGGTTTTATAGAGTTTCGTTTCACGCACCAAAACATTAAAAAGGACATCCTATTGAAATTCACCGAAGACCGACTTGAACAAGCCATTATCGAGCTACTAGCGGCCGAGGGCTATCCGCACAGCGTAGGCGCGGCACTTAGTCTTGAGACTGGCCGTAATCCTGATGACGTGCTCATCAAGTCCGATCTTCGTGCGTTTCTCGCCACTCGTTATCAAGCCGACTCAATCACTGACTATGAGATTGACGCCATCATCCATAAGCTCGACTACCTGCCTGCATCCGATCTGTACGACACCAATAAAGCCGTTATGAAATGGATCGCTGATGGATTTTTACTCAAGCGCGAAGACCATACCCAAAAAGACTTATACATCCAGCTGATCGATTATGAGGCACTCGATAACAACCGCTATCGCATCGTCAGCCAAATGGCGATACAAGGCTTTGAGACCCGTATTCCCGACGCCATTCTCTATATCAACGGCTTACCACTG
>NZ_JBQQFC010000466.1:0-1372 GCF_052258445.1 Psychrobacter sp. T6-1 | reverse complement strand
TATAATAGCGCTCATCGTCTCGACTATTTCTATCTCGTAAGTGTATAAGTCTTTTTTAATCGTCATCATTTTTCTCACTTTTACCAATATTTGAGCTGGTGATCCTAGCAAAAGTATTTTGGAGAAGTGATCGTATTATATGAAGAAGTGATCTTCTTTTGTTAACCCTGCTTGTGTCATAACGCTAATCGATCAATGCTAGTGTTTTTAACAGAGGATAAGCGCAAATGGACTACGTCTACGAAGATGAACGGATACCTTTACAAATCCGTCGACTATTAATTTTTACGAAAACTTGTATTAAAGCGAGACAGTTTCCTAATGAAAGCATGCATGTGACTACTAAATCGAAATTAGCATTTGGTATTATTTACTTTAGTAAAAGTAAGAAGTATGTCGCTTACGGCAGCATATTTGCATTTACTTATGTAATGGAAGAAGACATTACAGAAGACTTCGATATTGCAATAAACAGTGATTATCCAATGTGTCAGATTACTGTTAAAGGGCAACCCTTTACTAGGCCTGCTCGTACACCATTAGGATTGTTAATAGACTGAAATGAATATGTACAGAATAAAGTCAGTAACTCTTTCGAAGATGATTTAAACACATTGTTTTTAATGCATGGTGAGTTGGGAAAAGATTACCGCCCTTATAGATTCTATGAGCGATTAGTATCAAGTGCAGATTTACCACTCTGGGACAACCAAGATATTTAATAGAGTTTCCGATAATAACCACGCCCCAAAAACTCAATAATCCCTTTGTCCCGTAGCACCTGCAACTGCTGGCGAATTTTATCCTTAACATGATTATTATCAGGGTGCTTAACCTGTAATTCATCGGCAAACGCATAGACCTGTTTTAAATTAAATTTGTTATCAAGTTTGTCAATGCAGTGCCAGACATCCAATGTCCAGCCACGTGAAGTTATCGACTGCTCGCGCAAAAACAAGGTTTTTTGAAACTGCTCAGTGACACTTTTACGAGCAATGATTTTTTCGTTTTTGATCAAAAATACCTTACCAGAGTCAGGAATTTTACGTAAATCAATATTGCAACCAACCCAGCCAGCTCTTCTATTGGATTTAGGTAAAGGTTTACGTTTAATAATGATGTCTGGTTTAAAAAATTGCTTAGGAATAATTAAAAAGTTATTGACGGTAAATTCTTGCGATTTAGAATAAGTTAAAAAGAAAAAGTTTGGATTATCATCGCTATTAATACGTTCAATCATCGTTTTGTGCGCGCCATCATTTATGAGGTTGCCAAGCTTTGCCTTTTTACTTTTTAGCTCATATTGTTCGGTGCAAGTTGCACAATAAAAGTCCGCTACGGGCTTATTATTGGCAAAATCAGCTAAGGGTTG
>NZ_JBQQFC010000465.1:0-1379 GCF_052258445.1 Psychrobacter sp. T6-1 | reverse complement strand
GATAAATTTGATTTCATTCTGTGTCATGCGCTGCTTGAATGGCTAGCGGATCCTCGCGAGATTATGGATTTTTTTGATCGTCAGCTGACAAGTAATGGCGCGCTATCTTTATGCTTTTATAATCCCGCCAGTTTCGTTTATCGCAACCTGATAATGGGTAATTTTAATTTGTTAGATAGCTTACTAGAGGATGACGGCTACAAAGCGGACAACAAAAAAAGCCTGACGCCCAATCATCCCGTTGCCAAGGTAGAGGTGGAATCGTGGCTACAACAGCATGACTATCAAATAGTGTTAGAGAGTGGCTTGCGCGTGTTTCATGATTATGCTCCGCTCAAACGCGGCGGGCATAATAACCCTGATGATGTGATACGAATGGAGCTACGCTACTCAAATCAAGAGCCCTATAAGCGTATGGGGCGTTACTTGCATATCTTGGCGCGTCGCTATTATTGACAGTTTATTATTAAAGTCAAAGCGCTGAGTTAACTATTTACTCGGTCATATTCTGACCACGTCGTGGCATTGATCTCTTTTTCATCAAATACCACGACATGCTCAAGTATCGGCAAAATACCGATGTGCGAGCCAATCTCGTGATTGTGATGACTGGGTACTAAAGACAAAATCGTCTGACCGTCATCGAGTTGCAAGCGGTAGAGATAGTTGGCACCGCGAAACACCCGCCCTACAACGAGTGCGGTCCGCGCGCTCTCGTCATCATGAATGATATCGTCAGGTCGCACCAGTACTTTGATGGGCGTACCGTTAGGATAGTCATACTCACAATATGTTGATTGTCCCGTCTCATCATAGACCTCCATGCGCCGATAAATATCACCAAGCGCCGTCTCGACGTGCCCTTCTTTGATGATGCCATCTATCATCGCCCCTTCTCCAACGAACTCTGCGACAAAAGGACTGATTGGCTCATGATAAAGCTCGCTTGGCGTTGCCCACTGGACAAGCTTGCCGCGATGCATAACGCCAACTTTATCTGCGATGGCAAAGGCTTCATTTTGATCATGAGTGACTAGTATCGCAGTAGTATTGGTACGCTTTAAGATATCGCGCACACTCATCGCTAGCGACTCACGCAGCATAACATCTAGGTTTGAGAATGGCTCATCGAGTAGTAGCAATTTGGGTTTGGGCGCTAAAGCCCGTGCTAGTGCTACGCGTTGCTGCTGACCACCAGAGAGCTCATTAGGACGTTTATCTGCATGTTCGCTCAGCTCAACGAGTTTGAGCATCTCATTTACTCGCGCGCGTCTATCGGTAGATGACCACTTATTGAGACCAAAAGCGATGTTTTTGGCGACGCTCAAGTGTCCAAACAGCGCATAGTCCTGAAACACCATACCCATACCGCGTTTGGC
>NZ_JBQQFC010000464.1:0-1379 GCF_052258445.1 Psychrobacter sp. T6-1 | reverse complement strand
GCGGACGATATCTGTTATGCCTTAATTGATCTAGAGGACGGTATTCATCTCAATATGCTTGAATTTGATGAAGTGGCGGATATTTTTTATAAACTCATAGGTGAGCGCCCTACTCCTTTGTCCTCCACTATGTCAATCAGGCAAAGCCTAGCGGCACTACGTGCACGAGCTATGATGCGTCTGGTCAATACGGTCACAGACGCCTTTGTGATAAACCGCGATGAGATGCTAGCGGGCACCCTACAAGGCAGCTTATTTGCTCACTGTGATATCAGTGTGCAAAGCGGCATCACTGAGGCCAAACTGTTGGCACGCGAGAAAATATTTAATCATCCGAGCAAGGTGCGGATGGAGCTTATGGCCAACCAGTGCCTGCGCCGCTTGCTCGATGCCTTTATGCCGCTGGCGTGGACGCAACTGGTCACCTCCCCGCAGCCTTTTGAAGAGCAAAGACTGTTTAGCCTCCTCAAACCACATTTGGATGAGCAGCAAAGAGCGCTCTCAGGCAATATTTATCACAATATTCTAAATATCTTGGACTTTATCACCGGTATGAATGACCATGAAGCTTATCGGTTGGCGCAAGAATTGCAAGGTCATTGGGGCACCGTTATTTAACTAAAAAAAGTGCTAGAAAGACATTATTTTATAGTTAGTGGTCTAACAAAAGCTGTGTATTTTATTCGTAATTTTCTAGCAAAATGCGTATGATGAACCTTCAACAATAAACTTTGAATCATTATGAGTAGTCGCGAACAAAAAAAACTTCAAACCCGGCATGCTTTTTTCAATGCAGTGCTCGATTTGTGTATGATGGGACAATCGTTTAGCTCGATAAGTCTCAGGCAAGTCACGCGTGAAGTAGGCGTGGTGCCAACGGCATTTTATCGTCATTTTGATGATATGGAGTCGCTTGGACAAGCTTTGGTAGATGAGGAGCTAGGCAGCACTTTTGCTGCATTGAGCAGCAGCTTACAAATAGGCCGCAAACGCAGCTTTGATCGGCAAATTGCTAAGAGTATTCAGCTATTTTTGCAAACCGTTAGCGCTCAGCCGCGCTATTGGCAGTTTTTGGTTAGCGAACGTTTTGGTGGCTCAGAGGCTGTGCGCAAATCTATTAGCGAGCTGATGACCAAACACGGCATATTATTAGCAGATGATTTGGCGCTCCAGCCTGCCTTTGCTCATATCAATATTTATGATTTGCGTCTGCTCGCTGCAGCTGGTCTCAATATGTTTTTTTCTTGGATCATAGACTGGCTAGATTTGACTTATTCAGAAGATCACGACGACGAAGTGGATTTGGGCGACATTGAAGAAAAAAAGCAGCTGATGCTGCATAATTGCACCCGCCAAGCGCAAATGCTGTTTTATGGGGC
>NZ_JBQQFC010000463.1:0-1382 GCF_052258445.1 Psychrobacter sp. T6-1 | reverse complement strand
GCTATCGCTATCGGTGTCGATCCAGCATCAGATGACTTATCAGAGCTACGTTATGACAAGATATGTATCCTAGCCGATGCTGACTCTGATGGCTTGCACATTGCCACCTTGATCTGTGCACTGTTCGTCAAGCATTTTCCAGCACTTGTCGATGCAGGTCATCTGTTTGTTGCGATGCCGCCGCTTTACCGCGTCGATGTGGGTCGTGAGGTACATTACGCGTTAGATGAGTCTGAGCTTAAGCATATATTGGCGAGCGTGCAAGGTAACAAAAAAGCCCAGATTACCCGATTTAAGGGTCTAGGGGAGATGAGTGCTGAGCAGCTACGCGAGACAACAATGAACCGCGATACAAGGCGCTTGGTGCAATTAGATATGGACGATATGGCACTGACTAATAGCATTATGGATATGCTACTTGCCAAAAAACGCTCGTCTGATCGCAAGTCATGGCTTGAGGATAAAGGTAACTTGGCAGATATACCCGTTTAGTTTTGGCTGATATGCCGATTTAGCAATAGTCATTAGTCATATTAGAGCAAACTGCACAGCAACAAATATCTATAAAAGTCGGCTTATTTGGCTAAGTTTTCATAAGTTAATGGTATGATAAGGGTATCTTTTATTATGCGATGCCCCTATGAAATCTGAGACAACTGATAAATCAAAGCCCACACAAACCAGCAGATTACCTAAGCTTAGCAGAAAAGATTTAGGCGCTAAGATACCTAAACGCGGTAATAAGTTTACGCCAACGATTGCCTCAGTAATGGTAAAGGCTATGGGGTGGCGCAGCGTTGGCGAGATTCCGAACATCTCGCAAGCAGTGGTACTGGCATTGCCGCATACCTCTAATGTCGACGGTGTCTATGCTTTGCCCAATCTGTTTGCACTTGATCTAAAAATCAGCATCATGGGCAAACATACTTTATTCAAAGTACCTGTACTCTCGCAGCTGCTACGTTGGATGGGTATTATTCCTATTGATCGCGGTCAAAAAGGTTCGGTTTTGCAGGCGAGTATTGATAAATTTAAAAGTGGTGAGCCGCTATTTTTGGGGTTATCGCCTGAGGGTACACGCGACTATACCGATAAGTGGAAAACGGGATTTTATTATCTAGCAGTCGGCGCTAATGTGCCAATCTTGCCCGTAGCACTCGATTATAAGACTAAGGAAGTACGGTTTTTGTCGCCCGTTTATCCTACTGGTGACATCGATGCTGATTTGCCAAAGATATATGAGCAGTACCGAGGGGTGGTGCCGCGATATCCTAAGCGCTTATCTAAGCCGCTACAGGATATGAACAATAAAGAGCCTGAATAATAAAAAAATAGATAGCACCGAGCGGCGCTATCTATTTTTGTTTTACAGTGACAAATAA
>NZ_JBQQFC010000462.1:0-1383 GCF_052258445.1 Psychrobacter sp. T6-1 | reverse complement strand
TCCGCTGCGCCATATTTAAAACTTAAGCTTTGCACAAGTTTCGCCTCAAACATTAGCTTGTTTGGGGTTTTTTTGTGGGTGTTAATCTAGTAAGCTCATACTCAATAATACTTTTATAATGGATAAGACATGGACGACAATACAATAGCTAGGCAGCCTCTAGGATACTTTCCAACGCCACTGATCGAATTGACTCGACTAAGTAAAAAGCTGGGCGGTCCCAAAATCTTTATGAAACGCGATGACAATACAGGACTGGCGCTCGGCGGTAACAAGACGCGTAAGCTTGAATACATCATGGGTGATGCTCTAAAGCAGGGCGCTGATACGGTGATTACCGCGGGTGCCGCACAGTCCAACCACTGTCGTCAGACGGCAGGAGCGGCGGCGAGTTTAGGTCTTGAGTGTCATTTGGTACTAGGCGGCAAAGAGCCAGAACAGGCTGGCGGTAACTTGCTACTCGATAAAATATTTGGCTGTCATATCCACTGGGCAGGCGCTAATCGCAAGGGTGAGGATATTCCTGCACTCGTTGATCAATTAAAGGCAGAGGGTAAAAAACCTTACGTTATCCCGTATGGTGGCTCGAACGAGCTTGGCGCTACTGCTTTTGTACAAGCATTTAAAGAGATGGAGACGCAGCGCCAAAGTATGGATGTGACCTTTACTCACATAGTCTTTGCTTCAAGCTCTGGGGCGACTCATGCAGGACTCATGATAGGCAATAAAATGATTGGTAGCGACTGTCAGATTATCGGTATTAACATCGATAAAGGGGAGATGGATAAAGTCCCTTTTGATCAGCACATTATTAATCTAGCCAATAGCACAGCAAAGTTGATAGAGGCTGATATTAGCTTTTCAGATAATGATTTAATCTTAAACTCTGATTATGTTGGTGAAGGGTATGGCGTGGTTGGCGCATTGGAGAACGAAGCTATCGAGATGACTGCGCAGATTGAGGGCATTTTGTTAGACCCTGTGTACACGGGCCGTGCTATGGGCGGGCTAATTGATATGATACGCACAGGTCAGATAAAACCCAGCGATAGCGTATTGTTCTGGCATACAGGCGGCGCGCCTGCGCTATTTGCTTACTCAGATGATTTGGACGCTGCACAAAAGGGTTAATTCACAACGAGCGACTCATTCAACGCTTGATGACTTACCTCAAACCAAACGTGGTTTGAGGTTTTTTAATATCTAAAGGCATAAATTGTTCAATTAGAATCAGTAAAGTCCTGTTATTTAATAAGTCTAAAATCTCAGCTTATAGTCGGCCTTTACTATATAGTGGATATTGAACTTAGTTAAGAGAGCATTTTATGAAGCGCGCTGATCAACTACAACCGCTATCTCGCCAGCATCATCTGGGTCTTAACT
>NZ_JBQQFC010000461.1:0-1389 GCF_052258445.1 Psychrobacter sp. T6-1 | reverse complement strand
AAATGGGGGCATGACAAGGTGGGTTCAAGTGTAAACTCAAAAATATTTACAAGGCGTTTGTTGCTGCAAATGATCCTTAAATATAAGCGTGCAAGCTTACTCACATGACGTTACTGAGCACTGATGACAAGCGTTTTGCGGTAACATCGACTACACCTGCTCAACCTATTACTCAGCAGCCACCCTTGAAAATGTAACAAGATATGACCATTATAAGAGTTGTGATTAACACTAGTATGAAAACAATAGCTATAAAATAATCAAAATATCTGACAAACTTATAAAGGATATATCCATGACTTCATTACTAACGACTAATAACAATCGCAGCAAAAACAAGTTGGCAACCCTGTTTACAACAGGTGTCAGTATCGCTGCTATCGGAGCTATCAGTATGACCGCCCCTACCCTTGCTAATGCAAAAAGCATACAGCCCTCAAGTGCGAAATACAGCTTTACCGTAGAAGATAAATATAAAGGAGTAGCTACTCGTACTTTGAGCAAATCAGGCAATGCATGGAACTACAATGTCAAAGCTCGAGTCGCAGGTGTGGCGAGCGCCGCACAAAGCAGCACCTTTGTAATCAATGGCAACAATGTCAGCCCAAGCAAAGCCAGCACCACGTACAAATTGCTCGGCATTGGGCGTACGCATAATCTCAGCTTTGATTCAGCGGGCAAAAAGGTGACAAGCAGCTATAGAGGCAAGACCACAACGTCTAATATGGCCCAGCAAGCTTTTGATGACTTGAGCTTAGAGGTACAAATTCGTCAAGACTTATTGAACGGCAAATTCTCTGGTAATTATTACATGGCCAAAAAAGACAAAGTCGAGAAAACACCTTTTAAAAAGTCAGGTAGCACCAAAATTACTGTGCCAGCAGGTACTTTTGATACCGTACGTGTTGACCGTGTCCATGACGACAATGACCGCTCAACCAGCTTTTGGTTGGCACCCAGTTTAGACTACTTACCAGTGAAAGTAAGTCAAATCAACGATGGCAAAAAGATGGATCTGGAATTAACCAAAGTAAACTAACCCCCTTCGCCTCTGGTCTTCGTAATAGTTAGTAATAAACAGTCCAGACAAAAGCGGCGCTCTATAATTAGAGCGCCGCTTTTTTGTGTTGATACTTTAATAGCTAACAACTAACGCGCGCGGGGCTGTTTGACGACATTGTTCATAGAGGGCAGACGCTTTAATAATAAAAATAACCAAGCATTAATCAAAAACAATAACACAAAATCGATCAAGTAAACCACGATTTCAGCCCAACTGCTTCCGTAGATACGTGTAAATAATACGACGCCACTTGCCCCCAAATACACCAAGGTGAGCATACTACCAATTAATAGCATATAGGGCGAGCGTCCCTTTAATATAAAGGG
>NZ_JBQQFC010000460.1:0-1395 GCF_052258445.1 Psychrobacter sp. T6-1 | reverse complement strand
CTAAAAACAAAAAACCTCAACACGTGATACGGTTGAGGTTTTTTTGCAAGTATTTATTATAAATCGTCGTGCTGTACCACTTCAATATTCGTGCCATCAACCACTTTAGTTTTAGCTAGATCAGCATGCGCTATGAGTTTGTCATTCACCTTGACCGCATAGCGACCTTGACTGAGTCCCAACTCGTTAACCACAAGTTGTACTGTCTGATGGGTAGTCTGCATAGTTTTGCCGTTGACCTCGATTGTACTCATAACACTTATTCCTGTTCATTCATTTCGTATTCATTCATTTAGCATTGATAACTAACTGGTTGTGCTACGAAACGTGGTGACAGCAAGCCAAACCCATCCCGCTATCATTAATACGCCGCCAATAGGCGTAATCGCGCCAAACCAACGCGGCGCGCCCAAAGTCATCGCATACAAGCTACCAGCAAATATAATCACCCCGATTTGCAATAACCAAGCCGTCATTTGAGTCGCATAATTTAAGCGAATAAGCAAACCGACAATTAACAACCCTAAAGCATGAACCAGCAAATAAAGTGTCGCGGTATGCCACCAGCCCAGCTGCTGCGCGTCAGCGATGCCTTTGAGACCATGAGCACCAAATGCGCCAAGTCCCACAGCAATCGCCATATTGAGTGCACCAATACCAATCCAGTTCATTATTGTCTAGCCTTAGATACCATCATGAATATTTATTGAATGTCATCTGGCAGTATAACGCTCTCAATCGTCATCGCCTCACGAATCTTGTCCATAGCGTTCTTTTCGATCTGACGCACGCGCTCAGCCGATATCGAGTAGACCGCCGCCAGCTCATGCAAGGTTGATTTTTGCTCAGTGAGCCAGCGCTGCTCGACAATATCGCGCGAACGATCATCTAAAGTCTCCATAGCAGCCAGTAGCGCCGAGGAGTTATTCTCCTCCCAGTCAGCTTCTTCTAACTGCTCAGCAGGATCGATACCATCCTCTAAAAACAGTTGCGGCGCGTAACGACCGTCATCATCATCACTTGATTGCGCCTCAAATGACGCATCATAAGAAGTTAGGCGCGACTCCATCTCGAGCACTTGTTTGCGCGTGACATTTAAATCTTTAGCGATAGCATCCGCTTCTTCTAAAGTGAGCTGATTGTTCGTCTTTTTAAGGCTACGCAAATTAAAGAACAATTTGCGATGCGCTTTGGTGGTCGCCACTTTAACGATGCGCCAATTGCGAATGACAAACTCGTGAATCTCAGCTTTGATCCAATGTACGGCAAAAGACACCAAACGCACGCCTTTGTTGGGATCAAAGCGTTTGACCGCTTTCATCAGTCCCAAGTTACCTTCTTGAATCAGATCCGCTTGCGGCAGACCATATCCTGAATAACTACGCGCAATATGAA
>NZ_JBQQFC010000459.1:0-1404 GCF_052258445.1 Psychrobacter sp. T6-1 | reverse complement strand
AAATACGGATAATCGGTATAGCCTTCGCTACCGCCGCCATAAAAGCTTTCTGGATGCTGCTCATTAAGCGGTGCATTCTGACGGATACGCTCTGCTAGGTCAGGATTGGCGATAAAGTCACGACCAAAGGCGGCAGCATCAATGTAGCCTTCGCGTACATTTCTCTCAGCCTTTTCGGCAGTATAGCCACCCGCTGCAATAATGGTATTATCAAAAGCATCACGAATACGCTGACGGAAACCATTATTGTACGGCGTACCACCCGCCCAATCTGGCTCAGAGAGATGAAGATACATCAGATCACGTTTGTTGATTTGCTCAATCAGCCAGATGTTGTCGTCTTCCTCATAGCCTGCTTCTACGGCGTTAAACGTACCTTGTGGCGAGAGTCTGACACCGACATGATCGTTGTCCCACTCTTTGACACAAGCATCAATGATATCTAACGTTAGACGCGCGCGGTTCTCACGACTACCGCCATACTCGTCATCACGCTTGTTGGTTTGCTCCACCCAAAACTGATGCAACAGATAGCCATGAGCGCCATGTACTTCTACGCCATCAAACCCTGCCTCTTTCGCCGTTTTGGTTGCATGAGCAAAGTCTGCAATGACTTGTTTGATTTCATCGAGCGTCGCAGCGCGTGGCGGCGTGGTCTCAACGCGGATCGCATTATTATCGCTATCACGCAATGAGGTACGAGCGCCGACTTCAACGTCTGATGCTGAGATGGGCGCTTTGCCATCAGGTTGTACGCTATCATGCGATACCAGACCAGTATGCCATAGCTGTACGACGATCTTACCGCCTTTGGCATGGACATTGTCAACGATCGCTTTCCACGCGGTCATTTGATCTTGCGTGTGCACGCCAGGCGCGCCTGCATAGCCTTTGGCTTGGAACGACACTTGCGTGGCCTCAGCGATCACCAGACCTGCGCCAGCGGCGCGCTGCGAGTAATATTCACCTGCTAGAGCAGTTGGTACATCGCCTGGCTCAACTGCGCGCAGACGGGTGAGCGGTGCCATAATAATGCGATTTTTTAGGGTTTGGGTACCCATTTTTACGGGTTCAAATAGATTGTCATATGCCATATAAATGCCTTACTTGTCGTTGTTGACTTGTAGTTGTTGAATGAATGCTCAATACGATATGTTCAGTACTATAAAGGAATCTGCTAGCGACTCTGAAAAGTTTATAAGTGATTAGGTTAACAGAATGTATCTTTACGTGCTGTGAGCGTAAAATAACTGGTGAGCGAGTGATTTGCTTGATGAGGCACGAGCGCTGCTATTCAAGTTTGATTTACAAACGAATACATGAAGCCAAAGTATCTCATCAAACCTAAAATATATTCTCAAATCTTACGATCTCATTTATTGATTATAGGAGCACCCTTAGTGC
>NZ_JBQQFC010000458.1:0-1408 GCF_052258445.1 Psychrobacter sp. T6-1 | reverse complement strand
CTACGATTTGAGGCAAAACCGCGATCTTCAAAACCGCCACTAGGATTAGCAGCGCCAGTATTACTGGTACTACGCTCAAAGCCACTACTTGCACCGCCACCTTGGTATCCAGTACTTGAGGCGCCACTTGTGGTGGTTCCTGTAGTCGTTGTCCCTCTAGGGTTACGCGCAGGTACGACTGTTGAGATAGCGTGTTTGTACACCATTTGACTGACAGTATTCTTTAGCAGTACAACATATTGATCAAATGATTCTATTTGGCCTTGTAATTTAATACCATTTACCAAAAAAATTGACACAGGAATGCGGTCTTTACGTAGTGAGTTCAAAAACGGATCTTGTAAGGTTTGTCCTTTTGACATGAGGTCTCTCCTAGATAATATAATTATTTTTAATAGTCGTTATCGGTTTTAATACTATGAGTTCTAATACTACAATTTTTAGATTTAGTACTACGAATATTTATTAAATGTATCTACGCAAGCTTAAACGATTACTTTTATGACAGTAAACAATCCTGTTAACTACTTGTTTATTATAGTCTTTTTACGCAGTGTTGATTACTACTCCTAAATTATAACAGCTATCTATTTTAGATTTTGCAACTTATTGTGATTGATTCCTTTATGTATGGTTAACCGTTTGATATCGCATGCATTGTTTATGATAAGAGATACTCTCTTGCCTGCGTCATAGTCGCGAAGGTCTGGTTTTGAATAAGACTATCTGGCTTATCTAGAGCGCTAGCAGTAGATAATTGCGTAAGTTTACGCAGCCAAGTGTATTGACGTTTTGCCAACTGACGAGTGGCATACAGAGATTTGTCTTGCATCTGCTTGTAGGCAAACGCTTGTTGAGTTGAAGCGTTGTCAGTCTGCGCCGCAAAAGTTTTATAGAATAACTCAAGGTCTAAATGCGGCAGCTTGAATACAGGGTGTTTGATGTGTACCAGATACTCAAGCACTTGCCGATAGCCCACGCAGCGCATCGATGGCATATCAGGCGTCAACGTATAACGCTCTAATAGGTCGATAACCTCATCAACCAGTCCCTCATTCCACATGACATCTAAGCGCTGAGCGATACGCTGATGCAGCCAAGGACGATCTGGCAGGACAGATAAGGCATGCCAGTTCTGCTGCTCGTTGTGCGCTAATGCTAGTTTAGGTTTGCGTTGCCACTCACTAAGCGGGATATGGGTCTGCTCGTAGATCTCAATTGCTCGCGTAATACGCTGAGTGTCATTGGGTTTTAGGCGCTGATGACTAACGGGGTCTATTTTAGCCAAATACTCATATAACACTTTTATGCCTGCATCTTGTCGCCACTTTTCGACCTGTGCACGTGTCACATCGCTGCTATCGGGTATATCAGAGAGCCCTTCTAGCAGCGCCATGTAATACATCAT
>NZ_JBQQFC010000457.1:0-1408 GCF_052258445.1 Psychrobacter sp. T6-1 | reverse complement strand
ATAGATAATTACAAACCACTTGGGTGTTGTATGGTCAAGCCAAACGAGCAATTAGTACAGGTTAGCTACACACATCGCTGTGCTTCCACACCCTGCCTATCAACGTCCTAGTCTTGAACGGCTCTTTAGGGAAATCTTATCTTGAGGTGGGCTTCCCGCTTAGATGCTTTCAGCGGTTATCCCATCCGAACGTAGCTACCGGGCAATGCCATTGGCATGACAACCCGAACACCAGTGGTTCGTCCACTCTGGTCCTCTCGTACTAGGAGCAGCTCCTCTCAAATTTCCAACGCCCACGGTAGATAGGGACCGAACTGTCTCACGACGTTCTAAACCCAGCTCGCGTACCTCTTTAAATGGCGAACAGCCATACCCTTAGGACCTGCTTCAGCCCTAGGATGAGATGAGCCGACATCGAGGTGCCAAACACCGCCGTCGATATGAACTCTTGGGCGGTATCAGCCTGTTATCCCCAGAGTACCTTTTATCCGTTGAGCGATGGCCCTTCCATACAGAACCACCGGATCACTAAGACCTACTTTCGTACCTGCTCGACTTGTGGGTCTCGCAGTTAAGCGCGCTTTTGCCTTTATACTCTACGACCGATTTCCGACCGGTCTGAGCGCACCTTCGTACTCCTCCGTTACTCTTTAGGAGGAGACCGCCCCAGTCAAACTACCCACCATACATTGTCCTCGGTACTGTTATACCTGAGTTAGAACCCCAACATGACCAGGGTGGTATTTCAAGATTGGCTCCACCAAGACTAGCGTCTCGGCTTCAAAGCCTCCCACCTATCCTGCACAAGTCAGGTCAAAGTTCAATGTAAAGCTGTAGTAAAGGTTCACGGGGTCTTTCCGTCTAGCCGCGGGTACACAGCATCTTCACTGCGATTTCGATTTCACTGAGTCTCTGCTGGAGACAGCGCTGCCATCATTATGTCATTCGTGCAGGTCGGAACTTACCCGACAAGGAATTTCGCTACCTTAGGACCGTTATAGTTACGGCCGCCGTTTACTGGGGCTTCGATCAAGAGCTTCGCTTACGCTAACCCCATCAATTAACCTTCCAGCACCGGGCAGACATCACACCCTATACGTCCACTTTCGTGTTTGCAGAGTGCTGTGTTTTTAATAAACAGTTGCAGCAGCCTGGTATCTGCGACTGCCAACAGCTCAAGGAGCAAGTCCTATCACCATCAGCAGCGTACCTTCTCCCGAAGTTACGGTACCATTTTGCCTAGTTCCTTCAGCAGAGTTCTCTCAAGCGCCTTGGTATTCTCTACCTGATCACCTGTGTCGGTTTAGGGTACGATTCGTTTATAACTATTGCTTAGAAGCTTTTCCTGGAAGCATGGTATTTGCCACTTCGTCCTACAAGTAGGACTTGCTATCAGATCTCGACCATA
>NZ_JBQQFC010000456.1:0-1413 GCF_052258445.1 Psychrobacter sp. T6-1 | reverse complement strand
TGATTGGTGTGAGCTAACTTTAGAAGAATCGATGGATGCTATTATTGATTATCGAGGAAAAACTCCTAAAAAAACTGATTCAGGAATCCCTCTTATTACTGCAAAAATAATTAAGAGAGGAAGGATTGAAACAGTTAATGAGTTTATATCTGAGGATGATTACGATACTTGGATGAGGCGAGGCATTCCTAATGAAGGTGATGTAGTGATGACTACAGAAGCTCCTTTGGGTGAAATTGCTCAATTAGATGGACGAAAGATCGCATTAGCCCAAAGAGTAATTACTCTACGTGGTAAAAAAGATATCTTAGATAATACTTTCTTAAAGTATTTAATGATTTCTGAATATGTACAACATCAACTTGATGGTAGGGGCACTGGTACTACAGTCAAAGGAATAAAGCAGTCTGAACTGCGTAAAGTAGTGCTCAAATTTCCTTCATTCAAAGAACAAAAAGCCATTGCTCATATCCTCGGTTCTTTAGACGACAAAATCGAACTTAACCGCCAAATGAACGAAACGCTAGAAGCGATGGCGCAGGCACTGTTTAAAAGCTGGTTTGTTGATTTTGATCCTGTTATTGATAATGCGCTCGCGGCTGGTAATGCTATCCCTGATGAGTTTATCGAACGTGCCGAGCAGCGAAAAGCGATTGAGAAAAAAGACCATTCAGATATTCAAGGTTTATTCCCTGATGAGTTTGAGTTTACTGAGGAAATGGGTTGGATTCCGAAGGGGTGGGTGGTTGAGAGTTTTGGTGACGTTTCGATATGTTTTGATAGATTAAGAGTTCCTTTATCCAAAAAACAAAGAGAAGATAAAAAGCCTGGCGTTATTCCTTATCATGGCGCTACATCAGTCATGGATTATATCAATGAATGGATTTTTGATGATATTTACTTACTTATTGGTGAGGATGGTTCTGTAATAAAAGAAGATGGCAGCCCTTTTGTGCAATACATTTGGGGTAAAACATGGGTTAATAACCATGCCCATGTTTTGCAAGGAAAAAATGGAGTTGGCACAGAACATTTAATGTTATTTATGCAATCTCAAAACCTAACAGCTTATATAACTGGTGCTGTTCAGTTAAAAATTAATCAAGGTAATATGAACAGAATTCCTTTTTTAAACTCAGGTAGCAAAATTAATGAAAGATTTACAGCTATTATAAACCCATTTTATGAAAAGCTAAGAAGTACAGCCGAAGAAAATGAAACCCTCTCCAAACTCCGCGATACCCTTCTACCTAAGTTAATGTCAGGTGAGTTGCGTATTTCTGATACGTTGTAGGGTGCTTTTTAAGCACCATTGGCGAGATTATGAACCACAAACGGTGCTTGGAAAGCACCCTACGTGTGATTCAATTTTAATATGGTTTGGTAAGGTGTCGTTCCACGCACTATTGGCGA
>NZ_JBQQFC010000455.1:0-1415 GCF_052258445.1 Psychrobacter sp. T6-1 | reverse complement strand
GCCTCTAAAAATATCTCGGAGGCTGACTGATGAAGCTATTTAAGCGGCAAAAAAGTCGCCAAGAAAAAATAGCAACTGATGAGGAGCTCACCTCAACAGGTAACTTGTCAGGCGCATTTGCCGATATGCCTATCACTGAGCATTTGATAGAACTGCGAGCGCATCTGATAAAGATTTGCGCGGCTATCTTGATTATCTTTTTGGCGCTAGTTGGGTTCTCCCGTGAGCTGTATGACTTTTTGTCAGATCCGCTAGTGGCGCAGCTACCTGCCAACTCGACGATGATCGCAACTGACATTACCTCAAACTTTATGGCGCCGATACGCTTGACCATATTTGTCGCCGCGTTCTTTGCGATGCCCTATATCTTGTATCAAATCTGGTCTTTTGTCGCCCCAGGACTGTATAAAAAAGAGAAAAAAGTCGCTATCCCCGTTCTATTTTCTTCTATTGTTTTATTCTATGCAGGCGTAGCTTTTGCCTATTTTGTGGTGCTCAAAGGCGTGCTCAAATTCTTTATCGTGTTTGCACCGCAAAATGTGCTGCCAATGACAGATATCGATAGTTATTTAAGCTTTGCTCTAAAACTATTTATGGTCTTTGGCGTAACCTTTGAGATTCCAGTAGTGACCTTGTTGTTGATATTGGCTGGTATTGTCTCCATTGACAGCTTAGAAGATAAACGCCGCTATATTATCGTCGGCTGTTTTGCGATTGCAGCGGTAGTCACGCCGCCTGATGGCGTCTCTATGCTAATGCTCGCGTTTCCGATGTGGTTATTGTTTGAGCTGGGACTATTTTTGGCAAAAATTTTGATAAAAAAAGAACCTAACGCTGATTCGACAGCAGCCGTTAAATTAGATAAGTAGGTGAATTTATGGGTTTTTTGACTTAAAGTAGGGCGCGCAATCTGCTACTATAGCTTAGCTTTTCACCCGTTTGCTTTTGCTTATTTTTACCTTTAATTGCACCTCAGCCATTGCCAATACAGTGGCTTTTTTTGCCCCTGCTGTTTTGCCCATATTCCAATACTTTAGCTTGAGCAAATAAGCTTTCATACCTTAGGTAACCTTTATGTCTGCATCTATGCCCGCTTATATGACCGACCCCACCGATGAGCAGCTAAATGCACTTAATATGGCGATGGATCAAAAGTCATTTAAAGTAGTGGCCTATGCAGGTGCGGGTAAAACGACGACGCTTAAGCTTATCGGGGAGCGCTTGCGCGGGCGCGGTTTATACTTAGCTTTTAACAAAGCAATCGCTAACGATGCGCGAGCGAAATTCCCCCCACACGTTGATTGCCGTACTTTTCACTCATTGGCGTATCGGCACGTGGCGCGTGATATCACCGCCAAATTGTCCTTGCCTAGGTTCTCGCCCAAACGCTTGGGCGATGATTTGGGCTTGCAGCC
>NZ_JBQQFC010000454.1:0-1421 GCF_052258445.1 Psychrobacter sp. T6-1 | reverse complement strand
CAACCCTTAGCTGATTTTGCCAATAATAAGCCCGTAGCGGACTTTTATTGTGCAACTTGCACCGAACAATATGAGCTGAAAAGTAAAAAAGCCAAACTGAGCCAAATTATCAATGATGGTGCTTATGACACGATGATTGAGCGTATCAGTAGCGATGATAATCCCAGCTTTTTCTTTTTGACTTACTCGCCACAGCTAAGCGTCAATAACTTCTTAATTATACCTAAGCAATTTTTTAAACCTGACATCATTATCAAACGCAAACCCTTGTCCGCGAGTGCCAAACGTGCAGGTTGGGTCGGCTGTAATATTGACTTGCGTAAGGTACCTGATTCTGGAAAAGTGTTTTTGGTAAAAGATAAACAAGTGATAACGCGCGAAAGTGTCACTCAGCAATTTCAAAAAACCTTGTTTTTGCGCGAGCAGTCGATAACTTCACGTGGCTGGACATTGGATGTCTGGCACTGCATCGACAAACTGGATGATAAATTTAATTTAAAACAGGTCTATGCGTTTGCCGACGAATTACAGCGTAAACACCCTGATAATAATCATGTTAAGGACAAAATTCGCCAGCAGTTGCAGGTGCTACGGGACAAAGGGGTTATTGAGTTTTTGGGGCGTGGTTGTTATCAGAAACTGAGCTAAGCTTACTATAATGAATTCGAGAAATAATAAAATTTCTATCTTTTAAACTACAGTCACTATAAGCGACCATAACCAAATATCGTTGATTTTTATCACTTTTAGTTCGTTAATTTTCAATAGTAATCTAGCGTTTTCAAGCGTAAGCTTAGTAGCATCTTGCCAACCAATAACTTGAGCTAACTGTAACACCTCTCTATTTTCAATAGCTTTTGGAGATAAAAAATCTGATTCAAAATGAACGTCATCCTCAATAAACATCCAAGATTCTTGCAGCCACAAAAAGTCGTTTTCTGCTCCTAATGGACATTCAACTACTATATAACTTTCTAAGGGATTACCCTCATTATCGACTCCTTCCCACCAATGTTTGTTCGACAACTCACAAGGCCTGTTACTATCATCTTTTTTAAATCCTTTACCATCATAGCGCACAGGACAATTAGAGAATATGTCAATTTTTTGATATAGCTGATTTAATTTTTTCGTATGCAGCAAGTAAGAGGTTTGGGCATCACACACTATAGGGTTGATTCGCATTAGGAATTACCTTTTAACTTAGTTATTTAAAGGCAATCATTGATCGATTAGCGTTATGACACAAGTAGGGTTAACAAAAGACGATCACTTATTCATATAATACGATCACTTCTCCAAAGTTCCTTTGCTAGGATCATCTGTACAAATTATTGATGAAAATGAGAAAAATGATGACGATTAAAAAAGACTTATACACTTACGAGATAGAAATAGTCGAGACGATGAGCGCTATTATA
>NZ_JBQQFC010000453.1:0-1438 GCF_052258445.1 Psychrobacter sp. T6-1 | reverse complement strand
CAGCTACCTACATATGTCTCTGATGTCAAAATTATCCGTCAGTAATGGATTATTGATAGGCCTGTGAATTGAAAAATCAAAAAAACATGAGCAGATATATTTTACTGTGCTATACTACGTCGCCACGCAATTTGATATTGCGTGAATTATGAGATTGATAACATCGCCTGCGATTTTGAGCCTAGGATGGCTAAGAGTAATTGTTGCCGATGATTTTGTGTTCTGAAATAATCCTATTATTTTTGACTCATATCTTATCTACTGGCCTATGCGCCAAATTGGGTGTTATTTGATTTTATCGGCTTTGGATTAAAGCTTTGATAAAACGTCTATAACAGGCAAGGATAAGACACTCGGCGCTACCACCAAAATACGTCAGACAACAGACAACTTTTTTAGACTGCTTTTAGTAGCAAATATCATCGATAGATGATCTAAGTTGTGTGATGCGCGGTTATCAGTGGTAGGCAACTGGCATGCTGAATTTACAGCAGCCCATACTACCAAGGCAACTCATGACTGATATCTTATCTACCATCGCCGCTCAAAACGGCATCATCGATAGCAACACTACTGCAAATACTGCTACTCAAGCGCCTACTACAGACGCGGCGGACAGTGAGACTACTGACGAAAACCAAGTCACTTTTAAAGACCTTAACATTGCTAAGCCTATCTTAACAGCGCTTGATCGCAGTGGCTATACTAACCCAACTCCTATTCAAGCACAGGCCATTCCTTTTGCTCTAGAGGGCCGTGACCTTTTATTATCAGCACAAACAGGTAGTGGTAAGACGGCAGCGTTCGTCATTCCTGTACTCGATCGTTTAAGCCGCTCAACGAGCTTTGATAAATTAACCAAAGCGCTTATCTTAACGCCAACTCGTGAGCTTGCTCAGCAAGTACATGATAGCGTACGCACGTATTCTAAAGACATGCGCGGCGTATTTTGTGTGCCTTTAGTTGGCGGCGCGCCGTACAATGGTCAGATCACAGCGCTCAAAAAAGGCGTGCAAGTTATCGTAGCAACACCTGGTCGCTTGCTTGATCATATCAATGCAGGCCGCGTTGATCTATCAAGCTTAGAGGTCTTAGTACTAGATGAAGCGGATCGTATGCTCGATATGGGTTTTGCTGATGACATCAGCGATATCCTAAAAGCGGCGCCAACTGATCGTCAAACCATTATGTGTTCGGCAACTTGGGATGGCCCTGTCGGCAAAATCGCAGCAAGCTTTACCAAAAATCCTGAGCGCGTCTCTATCAAAGTTGAATCGGCTCACATCGATGAGACAGTTTATTACTGTGATGACTTCAATCACAAAAACAAGATCCTCGACACGCTCGTCTGCCAGCCTGAGATGGAGCAAATCATCATATTTGCCGCCACTAAGCGCAGCACTGAAAAACTAGCCAAGTCTCTACAAGAGCAAGGCCA
>NZ_JBQQFC010000452.1:0-1444 GCF_052258445.1 Psychrobacter sp. T6-1 | reverse complement strand
TGGCCTTGCTCTTGTAGAGACTTGGCTAGTTTTTCAGTGCTGCGCTTAGTGGCGGCAAATATGATGATTTGCTCCATTTCAGGCTGGCAGACGAGCGTATCTAGGATCTTGTTTTTGTGATTGAAATCATCACAGTAATAAACCGTCTCATCGATGTGAGCCGATTCAACTTTGATAGAGACGCGCTCAGGGTTTTTGGTGAAGCTTGCAGCGATTTTGCCGACAGGGCCATCCCAAGTCGCAGAACACATAATCGTTTGACGATCAGTAGGTGCCGCTTTTAGGATATCGCTAATGTCATCAGCAAAACCCATATCTAGCATGCGATCCGCTTCATCTAGTACTAAGACCTCAAGGCTTGATAGATCAACGCGGCCTGCATTGATATGATCAAGCAAGCGACCAGGCGTTGCCACGATAACTTGCACGCCTTTTTTGAGCGCTGTGATCTGACCATTGTACGGCGCGCCGCCAACTAAAGGTACACAGAATACGCCGCGCATGTCTTTAGAATACGTGCGTACGCTATCATGGACTTGCTGAGCAAGCTCGCGAGTTGGCGTTAAGATAAGCGCTTTAGTTAATTTATCAAAGCTCGTTGAGCGGCTTAGACGATCGAGTACAGGAATGACGAACGCTGCCGTCTTACCACTACCTGTTTGCGCTGATAATAAAAGGTCACGGCCCTCTAGAGCAAAAGGAATGGCCTGTGCTTGGATAGGAGTTGGGTTGGTATAACCACTGCGATCAAGCGCTGATAAGATGGGCTTGGCAATGTTAAGGTCTTTAAAAGTGACTTGGTTTTCGTCAGTTGTTTCACTGACAGTCGCGTCTGTCGTAGGCGCTTGAGTAGCAGTATCAGTTTTTGCAGTATTGTTGCTATCGATGATGCCGTTTTGAGCGGCGATTGTAGATAAGATATCAGTCATGAGTTGCCTTGGTAGTATGGGCTGCTGTAAATTCAGCATGCCAGTTGCCTACCACTGATAACCGCGCATCACACAACTTAGATCATCTATCGATGATATTTGCTACTAAAAGCAGTCTAAAAAAGTTGTCTGTTGTCTGACGTATTTTGGTGGTAGCGCCGAGTGTCTTATCCTTGCCTGTTATAAACGTTTTATCAAAGCTTTAATCCAAAGCCGATAAAATCAAATAACACTCAATTTGGCATATAAGCCAGTAGATAAGATATGAGTCAAAAATAATAGGATTATTTCAGAACACAAAATCATCGGCAACAATTACTCATGGTCGTCCTAGACCCAAAATCGCAGGCGATGTTATCAATCTCATAATTCACGCAATATCAAATTGCGTGGCGACGTAGTATAGCATAGTAAAATATATCTGCTCGTGTTTTTTTAATTTTTCAATTCACAGGCCTATCAATAATCCATTACTGACGGATAATTTTGACATCAGAGACATATGTAGGTAGCTG
>NZ_JBQQFC010000451.1:0-1452 GCF_052258445.1 Psychrobacter sp. T6-1 | reverse complement strand
CCGTTTGGCGCACACGTACGGCGCATGAATCCGCGCGATAGCAAAGACTTTATCTTATCTGATGTGCGTATTCACCGCATTGTCAGACGTAGTGTTGGTTTTGGCGAGGTCGTGCCACCTGAGGTAGTCGAGGACGATGGTAAGGATCGCGGCCTGTTCTTTATCGGTATCAACGCGCATGCGATGGAAACCGTAGAATTCTTACAATCACAGTGGATTAATGATGGCAACTTTATGAGCTTAGGGGAAGAAAAAGACCCAATGGTTGGCTTACATGATGCTAATAAGGACAGTGATGCTGATACCTTTACCGTACCCGCTGATCCAATTCGCAGGCGCTATCACGGTATCGAAACTTTTAATACCTTGCATGGCGGCGAGTACTTCTTTATTCCAAGCTTGTCAGCACTACAATGGATTAGCGAGTTATCTTAACCTTTACCTATGGACACGACTCAACTAATAAAAACGAGGATCTTTTATGCTAAAAAAGTTATTTAAAACAAAATACGTCCCCTACGATTCAAAATATATTGAACTTAATGCAGAAGATGAACGCAATATTCGTACCATCACTGACGATATTAAAAGCTATATTGCTCGAAGCGATAAAGCTAGCGATATAAATTACCATACACGTGATGCTCATGCTAAAGGTTACTGTGCATTAAAAGCCAAGTTTGAGATCTTGGATGATATTCCTGCCGAGTACGCTCAAGGTCTCTATGCCAAATCTGGCATTCATGACGCTGTGATTCGATTGTCTAACGGTTCATCGAGAGTATTTGCGGATCGTAAACTTGGATTTGCGTAGGGTTTAGCGATTAAGGTTTTTGATGTGCCGGGCGTAAAGTTAGCGCCAGGAGAAGAGGATAGTACGACTTTTGACTTCAACTTCATCAATCATCCTGTTTTCTTTTGCAATAGAATTCAAGAGTATACCTATCTGTCAAAACTATTTTTAGAGTTGCCCAAATATACGGAAAATGGCGTACTAGGCAAGGCACAATTGGCTTTTAATTGGCTGACCAACTACGGCTCTAGACTGCCAACCAAAGAGTCAATAAAAACCTTTAAAGCGATCGGCGGCTTTACGACTATTGAGCCAAAAAATACTTTATTATATGACTTTTATTCGCAGGGTGTAATGCGCCATGGCGACTACATGGCCAAGATACGCGCCACACCTACAGCAGCTTCCGTCAAAAAGATAACGCGCCGTGAGGTAAAGGTAGACGCTCGCGAAGAGGCAATTCGTCCCCTAATTGTAGAAGAGATTCGTGAACATGATTATCAGTTTGATATTCATATTCAGTTGTGTCGTAATCTCAAAAAGCAGCCAATCGAGGAGATCACCACCGAATGGAAAGAGTCAGATGTGCCATTTGTCACCGTCGCGCGTTTGACCATTCCATGCCAAGATGTACCTGATGATGGCAACTTTGAGATTAT
>NZ_JBQQFC010000450.1:0-1452 GCF_052258445.1 Psychrobacter sp. T6-1 | reverse complement strand
CCGTTTGGCGCACACGTACGGCGCATGAATCCGCGCGATAGCAAAGACTTTATCTTATCTGATGTGCGTATTCACCGTATTGTCAGACGCAGTGTTGGTTTTGGCGAGGTTGTGCCACCTGGGGTAGTTAAGGACGATGGTAAGGATCGCGGCTTGTTCTTTATCGGTATCAACGCGCATGCGATGGAAACCGTAGAATTCTTGCAATCACAGTGGATTGATGATGGCAACTTTATGAGCTTAGGGGAAGAAAAAGACCCAATGGTTGGCTTACATGATGCCAATAAGGACAGCGATGCTGATACCTTTACCGTACCCGCTGACCCAATTCGCAAGCGCTATCACGGTATCGAAACCTTTAATACCTTGCATGGTGGCGAGTACTTCTTTATTCCAAGCTTGTCCGCACTACAATGGATTAGCGAGTTATCTTAACCTTTACCTATAGATACGACTCAACTAATAAAAACGAGGATCCTTTATGCTAAAAAAGTTATTTAAAACAAAATACGTCCCCTACGATTCAAAATATATTGAACTTAGTGCAGAAGATGAGCGCAATATTCGTACCATCACTGACGATATCAAAAGCTATATTGCTCGAAGTGATAAAGCTAGCGATATAAATTACCATACACGTGATGCTCATGCTAAAGGTTACTGTGCATTAAAAGCCAAGTTTGAGATCTTGGATGATATTCCTGCCGAGTACGCTCAAGGTCTCTATGCCAAATCTGGCATTCATGACGCTGTGATTCGATTGTCTAACGGTTCATCGAGAGTATTTGCGGATCGTAAACTTGGATTTGCGTAGGGTTTAGCGATTAAGGTTTTTGATGTGCCGGGCGTAAAGTTAGCGCCAGGAGAAGAAGATAGTACGACTTTTGACTTCAACTTCATCAATCATCCTGTTTTCTTTTGCAATAGAATTCAAGAATACACCTATCTGTCGAAACTATTTTTAGAGTTGCCTAAATATACGGAAAATGGCGTACTAGGCAGGGCACAATTGGCTTTTAATTGGCTGACCAACTACGGCTCTAGACTGCCAACCAAAGAGTCAATTAAGACCTTTAAAGCGATCGGCGGCTTTACGACTATTGAGCCAAAAAATACTTTATTATATGACTTTTACTCGCAGGGCGCAGTGCGTCATGGCGACTACATGGCCAAGATACGCGCCACGCCTACAGCAGTTTTCGTCAAAAAGATAACGCGCCGTGAGGTAAAGGTAGACGCTCGCGAAGAGGCAATTCGTCCCCTAATTGTAGAGGAAATTCGTGAACATGATTATCAGTTTGATATTCAGATTCAGTTGTGTCGTAATCTCAAAAAGCAGCCAATCGAGGAGATTACCACTGAATGGAAAGAGTCGGATGTGCCATTTGTCACCGTCGCGCGTTTGACCATTCCATGCCAAGATGTACCTGATGATGGCAACTTTGAGATTAT
>NZ_JBQQFC010000449.1:0-1454 GCF_052258445.1 Psychrobacter sp. T6-1 | reverse complement strand
TTATCCACCTTTTCTTGATCCTCTCGCATGTCTTTAGTCATACTGGTTTTGGTCGCAGTAGGGTTGACCGCGTTAACACGGACGCCGTCTGCACCATGATCGAGCGCTAAGGTACGCGTAAGATTGGTCACGCCTGCCTTAGCTGCATTGTAAGCCGCCATATTCCAGTCGCCACCGATACCAGATAGCGATGAGACGTTGACGATATTGCCTTTGGTTTTTATTAAGTGTGGCAGGGCAGCTTGGCAAACATAAAAAGTGCCATTTAAATTGACGTCCATAGCCGATTGCCAGTCCTCGGCAGATAAGTCTATGATTTTGCCCTGCATGCCTTTGCCTGCATTGTTTACGACGATATCTAAGTGCTCAAACTTGTCTATAACGCGCTTAATCATCTCCTGTACTTGACCTTGGTCGCTAATATCGCAAACGACAACCATATAATTGTCTGAATGAATCCACGTTTTGTCCTGTGGAAATTCGCCTGCGGTCTCCTCCAAAGTCTCAGCAGTACGCCCCACTAGCACAACATTAGCGCCTTCATCGGCAAAACGGATAGCGGTTGCACGCCCCATGCCTGAACCTGCACCAGTGACGATCACGGTTTTTTCTTTAAAACGTTTCATAATTTTGAATCCTTGTTATTATAAGTGGTAAGTGCGCCGTAGATATAACTGAACATGGCTAAAATAATTGACAGAACATCAGTTTGTTTGTAGCTATTTTAGTCATCATAACAACTCATCGCTATGAAAGCGATTGTGTATAATTATTCTTATGTATAGTATTTTTTATCGTACTAGAGAATAAGATTGCACTTATGCTGTTTATTTAAAGATTATTTTGATTTACCAATGAAAGGGTCAAATTTTGTCTAAAACCCCAAAGAGCACGCCGCCTTTTTTAGCAAAAGATTTAGCCTGCTACTTATCAGTACGGCCTGTTGAGGTTGCGCTTCCAGTACCACTAGGTACAAATAGCGCACAGCATCATGCCACTTTATACCGCTATCAGTTGCCTTTGGGTGGGATTAATGTATTAGCCTTCACCCTTTACTTGCCAGCGCACAGTAGTCGTAGCGTCATAGAAAGCGAGCGCATGGCTATGATTAAGGGGGCGTTGGCATGGCATAAACTGTTTTTGACACAGAATGCTGAGGATTTAAAAAGTCACAATCTATTAACCTTTGATATTCAGCTCCACAATCATAACGATCTAAGTCAAGCGTTTAGTCTTTTAGATATACAAAATGCTCAAAGCCGCGCTTTTGAGCACAGCTTTGGCGCGCGCTACTTTATGGAGGATCTGGTCGTTGATATGAGCGAAAACGTTCAGCAGCTACAAATTTTTAGTCGACAGGACTGGCACGCTATACTTACAGCAGTACAGACGCCTTGTGAGTTATGGCGGTTTTTGGAGTATCATTTAGCGTATTTGCAGCGCTCAGCGCTTGA
>NZ_JBQQFC010000448.1:0-1457 GCF_052258445.1 Psychrobacter sp. T6-1 | reverse complement strand
AAAAGCTGCCAGTGATCATTATCATTGGCAGCTTTTTATTTTTTCTTTTAACTACAAACCTTTAAATGTTCTGACTATCGATATAACTCTTCATCACTTTTAAATCTTGCAGATGCTGTCGCTCTACGCTCTCTAATAAGTTATCTAAGCGCGTCTCTATATTATCTAGCACTTGCTGTAATAGATCGTTAGCTTCACTCTGTCTCTCATAACGGTTTGTGTTAGCATGACCGTCTATCGTCATAAGCTGATAGTAACTCGCCAACATTTCAGGCAGTCTTGTTTGTAATAGCTTGTTGACAATAAATTGTGATTCGCTAATCGCAGGTGTTACATTTTGCTTTTGCATCTGCTTTTGATAGTTATCATAGCTGACCACTTTATTATCAATACGCTGTAGCTGGCGCAATTGACTGCTAGGTAAGCAGCTTAAATGCTCTTTGTTCAACTCAAGCTGCTGCCATCTTGTGTCATTGAGCAGTCTTGGCGTTTGCGAGTCATGATAAGTAAGCACACCTGGAGTAATACCAACAGCTTTGTGCAATGCGTGCCAACCTTTTCTGGCTATATAAACGGTAGCTACTGTACCTGCGACACCTATACCTATTAAAATACTCATATTGGTTTACCTCTTACTCATGGACTAACTAGATAGTGGTGTCCTGAGTACTTTTATCGTGCTCCTTGTCTAAACGCGTGGTTTGTAGCACTTGTACATCATTGTCTTGCGTAGGATTATCAAAACGCTGTTGCAAATAGCGATTGGTCACCAGCAGCTTTTGACCGTCTTGGTGATAAGACGCATTAAGCAAATCATCGAATTGGCTATTGATCGTTTCTAGTACCTCAAGTAAGGCCTCTTTACCAGTGACATTGGAGTTTTTTATTTTTGTGGTATCGACACGCGCGCCGTCTAGGTCATGCAAACGGCGATAATCAGCGACCGCTTGCGGAATGTGTCTGTCCATCAAGTTTTGGATCATGATATAGGTTTCATTCACCGTATCTTTGTCATCTATTTTGCCATCATTATTGGTATCGCCGTAAATCAAAGATAGTTTTTCGCCCTTGGTATTAATCTGAGTCAAAGCTATTTTGACATCGTCTGGCAGGCTCTTTTCTGGAATATAACCCAGTTGCGGCATAGCCTCGTATTCAAGCATTTTGGGTGCGCTAAGCTTTTTGATACCGCGATAACCCAGATAAATACCCGCTGCTGGTAGTACCCCGTATAGGATAAACATTACAAACATAGCGGTCACTTGGGTCATGGCTTTTTCCTTTTATCGCTTTAATGATTGTTAATTTTGCGTACGACTTTTGACATAACGGTGCGTTGACGCTAGGCGATTGAGCACGGTTTGATGGAGCTCATCTAATAGCTCATCAAGCTCATAATCGATCTCTAAAAACAAATCAGTGAGCATATCCCCTGCCGTCATACTGCCCTGCGCTAT
>NZ_JBQQFC010000447.1:0-1462 GCF_052258445.1 Psychrobacter sp. T6-1 | reverse complement strand
GTTTGCAGGTAGTTTCTGATATTACTAACATAGTGCATCGCTTGACCATAACGGCTGTTTGAGGCTCTATTTTCTGAGAGATAATCATAGACGTTCGCCCAGCTTTTATCATCTATCCCTTGCGCGCGCAGCTCACGTTGAATACGTTTTACCGCGTTTGGTCCCATATTATAACCTGCTAAGGCAAACCAGATGCGATCAGTCTTTGGCACATCAGCAAAATCTGCTTTGACCTGCTCAAGGTAGCGCGCGCCGCCGCCGATACTTTGATATGGATCAACGCGATCTGAGACGCCCATCGCTTTAGCCGTGCTATTGGTAAGCATCATAATACCGCGTACACCCGTTGGCGACACTGCGCTGGCATCTAAGTGCGACTCTTGGTAGCCCATAGCGACAAGCAGCTCCCAATCGTGATTGTAGTTTTGTGCCTGCTGCTGAAACGACGACTGATAATCGGGCAAAGTCTCAGTCAAGGTTTTTTGAAAATGATCCTGACTATAGGCATCTTTTAATAAGTTTTGATTATAAAATGCGGCCAGCTTCTGCGTGTCATCGAGCTTAATGCTATCACACAAAAAAGTACTGGCTTTTTGTGATAGCGGATCATCTGAGCCATTAAAGCTCCAGCTCACCTTTGGATGCAGACCATTATCAGTTAAATTACTATCATAACCGCAGCTTAGATTGACTGAGGACACGCCAAGCTGACTTTTCAGTTGCGTACTGGCTGTCGTCAATGCCATATCCGCTGCGCCTGCTTGAACCGCCTTTAGCGCCGCTTGCTCATTGGCATAAGCCTTTAGATTGACGCTAACGCCAAGCTTATCTGCGTAATCACGCACTAAGTCATAGCCAAAACCATGCTGAAAACCATCGGTAGCAAAATAAGTACTATCACCAGGTACGGCTGCGATGGTCAGCGTCTGCTCAAGCATGACATTGTCATATGCTGCGACGTCATTATTCATAGTTGTCAAACTCTCAGCTGGCAAAGATAGCATAGCGATACCTGAGACTTGAACGAACTTTTTAGATTTTGCAAAACGGACTTTTGAGAGGGTGGGGCTTGATGGAACGAGGTTACTTCTAGTGGTAAGCGCGCGCTTAGAGGGCTTTAATAAATGCGATATACGGCGTTTAACCCCTTGCGTTGACACTTTGACACGATAAGTAATACGTTGCATGGATGTCTCCTGATTTTAGCCATCCTACTTATCTTAAACGTACCTAACAGATCCAAAAGCAGTACGTTTTCAACCGTGCTTTAGCCTATCATTAATAGATTGGAGCATAGTCTTGTTCTATTAGCGCTCATCGTATGCCAATCATTAATTAGCTGACGTAAGCAAGTAATCTATTTGTGCAAGCTGAGTTAAGATGTTCAATTAAGAAACTGACGCGCACAGCATTACGAAGGATAGTATGCAGATGATTCCTTCATCAAAACAGATTAAATGGC
>NZ_JBQQFC010000446.1:0-1466 GCF_052258445.1 Psychrobacter sp. T6-1 | reverse complement strand
TTAAACGACATCTTCGATAAAGGCGCACGCTTTGGTCTTAGCGATCAGTTTGAGGGTCAAAAGGTGCAAGTAGAGTTTGTCTCTGCCAATCCAACCTCGAGTCTGCATGTTGGTCATGGGCGTGGGGCGGCATTTGGTATGAGCGTTGCCAACCTGCTAGAGGCCGTCGGTTATGACGTCACGCGCGAGTATTATGTCAATGACGCGGGTCGTCAAATGGACATCTTGGCAACCAGTACTTATTTGCGTTACTTACAAGCCAATAATGAAACGGTTGTATTTCCATCGAACGCTTATGTGGGTGATTATGTCCGCGATATTGCAGAGACGATAAAAGCAGAACAGGGTGATAAATACGTGCAGCGCTTTGCCGATATCGTCATAGGCGTGCCCGCAGACGCGCATTATCAAACCAACGCGGCAGGTGAGCAGGAATTGATATCTGGTGATAAAGAGGCGCATATCGATGGTTTGATTGCTAATAGCAAAGCATTGCTTGGTGATGACTATGCGCTGTTTTTGGATGCGGCTCTAAATGGTATTTTGGCGGATATCAAAGATGATCTCAACGACTTTGGCGTGCGCTATGAGTGTTGGTTCCATGAGCGCTCTATCGATGCTGATATCGAGCCTGTGCTTCAAATCCTGGATGATAAAGGCTATCTATATGAGAAAGACGGCAATATCTGGTTTAAATCGACAGACTTTGGCGATGAAAAAGATCGGGTAGTACGCCGCGCTAATGGTCAAACCACTTATTTTGCCTCAGATATTGCGTATCACAAAAACAAATTCGATCGCGGCTTTGATAAAGTCATTAACGTCTGGGGCGCTGACCACCACGGTTACATTGCGCGTGTCAGAGCGGCGCTACTCGCTTTAGGAATCGATGCCGATCGCCTTGATGTAGTACTAGTGCAGTTCGTTGCCCTATGGCGCGGCGATGAAAAAGTACCGATGTCATCGCGTAAGGGCGAGTTTGTGACCTTGCGTGAGCTGCGAGGCGAGGTCGGTAATGATGCGGCGCGTTTTTATTATGTGGCGCGCAAACCTGAGGTGCATGTGGACTTTGATTTAGAGCTTGCTAAGTCGCAAAGTAAAGACAACCAGGTCTACTATATTCAATATGCTCATGCGCGTATTTATCGCGTGCTCCTAAAGCTAGAAGATAATGGTCTAAGCGTAGATGATACTATCGGCGTACAGCAGCAGCATCTGCTGACCTCTCCTAGCGAAGAGGAGTTGATTAAACTGCTTGGGGCTTATCCGGCAACGCTACTACGCGCAGCAACGGGTTATGAGCCGCACATACTTACCAATTACCTCAAAGAGTTGGCAGCGCTGTTTCATGGCTGGTATGACCGTGATCGTATCTTGCCATTGAGCCTGACATCAGGGGCAACGCCAAATCAGGAGGAGCTTGATATGATGCAAGCGCGCCTGCATCTATCCAAAGCGGTCAGGCA
>NZ_JBQQFC010000445.1:0-1472 GCF_052258445.1 Psychrobacter sp. T6-1 | reverse complement strand
GTCGGCTCAGCACTCACTTGCTGACTCTCAAGCTCATCTTCAATACTATCAAGCATAAAGCTAAGCTTAAGCGTCAAATTACTCACCTGTGCAAGCCTTGCCTCAACGTGCTGATTATCCTCTACTGCCAGCCCCTCATCAGTACTATTAATGCGGTATTGCTGATAGTGGCGGTTGGCACGTAGACTACTCTTAAAGCCATTCATCGCGTTAAAGATAGCGCGCATAGGACGCGTCTGATCTAAGGCGCCAAAATAAGGATGGATAATGGTGTTCTCGATCGTGGCAAGCCACTCCTCAGCTTTATGGCGAGCTTGATACTTATCACGACAGGCATGCACGCCTGCATGAATACGGCACAGCGCTTCGATGATGGGCGCGTCCGCTAGGCTGATAGAGGAGATGGGTATCGTTTTTTCTGCCAAGGCCTTATCTGACCAGTGCTCAGGATACAGACAACCGCTAATCTTGGCCTCGGGCATCACCAGTCCTAGCGCTATCTGATCGAGCGCGTAGGCGAAACTAAAGCGATAATCGTAGTCAGAGGTATCTAGTGTCTGCTGAAAATGCGCCTCATCAAACCCGCGTACAAACCCCGCCTGCGCCAGCAAGTCACACGCGCGGCTCATCTGCTCATGAGTCAATCCTAGGCTCTCATATAGAGGCGGTAGCATAAGCCAGTCAAACACTTCAGCGGCCTCAAAGCGTGCACTGTCACTACCCAGCAGACCATAAAACCCGCGTATCGCCTCCCAAAGCTGACGAATCGACTTGTCGACCACTCCTGTCACCTTCGCAGGTAGCGTCAAACCATCTTGCCCTTCGCCGCTCACAAATACTGAGCTTATCAGCTCATGATGACGCTCGACATCAGGTAGTAATACAACGATATCAGAGACGTGGCGGGCGCTCCCATCGTCATTTGGCTCATTTAGCCAGCGCCCAATCATGCCGCGCAGTATCTCAAGCTGCCGTTGTAAGCTATGGCAAGAGTGAATACTTAGGCTATTATCATATTGTGACAATGGCCATTGGCGTGCTTGCTCGTAACGCTTGTCTTGTAACCTATCATCACTGAACCAATTATTAGAATTTGAGTCGTTAGAATCTAGGTTATTTTGGCTCAGGCTATGACCACTTTTACTCACATCGGCTTTAATCGAATGTCCATCAACCAAGGCGCTATCTTCTAGATCTAGCTGCATCTGTGCGCCGAGTGCGGCGCTTAAACGTCCCGCAGTCGTCTGCTGAGTCGCACTCTCATCAAGCATTAAGATATCTTGCTGCAAGTTTGCCAGTAAACTAAGTGGGCGCAAGTTACTGACTCCAGAGTCTGCAACCTCAAATCTGTCTTGCCAATCGAGCACAAAGCCGTCTTTATTATCATTATTATCCAGTCCCGCCAGCATCGCAAAAGTCTCACGCGACTGCTTACCCAAACGCGATAATAGCGTGTGCCCGTGATCACGCAA
>NZ_JBQQFC010000444.1:0-1473 GCF_052258445.1 Psychrobacter sp. T6-1 | reverse complement strand
ATTATCGCCCAGATAATACCGTTTATCGCGCCTACCCATAGCTCTTTGTTGAGTAGCCAAACACGGTTAGACCCGCCAATTTGACCCATCGCCATACCGCGAATGACCACAGTAAGCGTTTGAGAGCCTGCGATGCCGCCCATACTCGCTACAACGGGCATAAGAATAGCAAGGGCGACTACTTGCGCGAGCACCTCTTCAAACTGACCGATGACCGCTGCGGCTAAAAGCGCAGTACCCAAGTTAATACCTAACCATACGCTACGACTCTTGGCACTGGTCAAGATAGGTGCGAACAGCTCTTCGTCTTGGCTGACACCTGCCAGATTCTTCATAGTGCTATCGACATCATCTTGGATAATCTCCATGATGTCCTCGCCATTTAATTGTCCGACCAGCTCGCCAAAATCATTGATCACAGGCGCATAACGGATATCCTCTGAGCGAAAAATCGCAGCGGCGTCCTGAATATCTAAGCGATCGTTGATGGTAACTGCAGGATCGATGAAGTCTGCGACCAATAGGTTTTGATCGTGTTTAATCAAATCCACTAGGCTGAGTAGTCCAAGGAGCTGCTGGCTTTGATCCACAACGAGTAGCTCTTGGCTTTGATCATCGAGCAAATCCTCTTCTGCGCGCAGCCAGTCTTGTACTTGCGATAAACTAATATCATCATGCACCTGAATGATATCTGGATCCATGTAGCTACCTACTTCCCAGTCTTCATAGGTGTCGAGCTTATTGACCTGAACGCGTACGTCTTCATCCAAGGTCGCCATGACTGAGGTACGCACTGTGTCGGTGACGGTCTCTAAGATCTCAGAGATGTCTTGCGCGTCAAGGTCTTGGGTGAATAAAGAGATCTCTTTTGAGGAGATATTCTCCATCAAGGGCTGGCGCGTCTCGACCTCTAGCTCCGCGAGCACTTCGCCCTTTAGCTCCTCTGGTATTTGCTCCCAAATGAGCAATCGGGTTTGACTCGGGAATGACTCGAGCAGGTTGGCGATTTCGTACTCAGACTGCTTAGCTAAAAACTCAGTAATCGCGTTATAGGACTTATCAGCGACTAATTCTTGCAAGTATAACAGCTTGTATTCAGCGCTATACTCTAACGGATTATAGTCTACTGGTAGCGTGGTCTGACGATCAGGATTTGGCGTAGTAGCAGACATAATCAATCCAATAGGTTAAAGGGGAAAAATAAGGGGTTAGTATTTACGTTTAGCGATTGCCTAGCAGCGCTCGAATATTGGCCAGATACTCATCAGCGACAGCCTCTGGGTCTTTGGTAGCCTTTTTCTTTTTTGCTTTGGCAGGCCAGTCAATATGATCCTCGGGTAGCTCATCCAAAAACCGTGATTCTGAGGTCACGCGCATCTGTCCGCCTGCACGGCGCTGAGTCGCTAAAGTTAACGTCAGCTCACGGCGCGCGCGGGTAATACCGACATACATCAAGCGCCGTTCTTCTTCGAC
>NZ_JBQQFC010000443.1:0-1478 GCF_052258445.1 Psychrobacter sp. T6-1 | reverse complement strand
TTGGAGCGCGGGGTACGACCGATAGGGCTTTGATCGATATCGACCATTTTGTCCAGATGCTCAAGACCGCTGATACTCTCGTGCTTATCCGCGATAAGCGTTGAGGCATTATTCAATTGTGTCGCTGCCAATGGCATAAGGGTGCGGTTAATTAGCGTTGATTTACCAGAACCTGATACCCCTGTGATACAAGTCATAATACCAACAGGCAGACTCAAATCTACGTCGTGTAGGTTATTGCCGGATGCGCCTTTTAACTCAATGCTCATGGGTAATTTTTTGGGTTTGGCTTTGCCTTTCGCTTCTACTTCTATGGTTTTGGCTTTGTGGCGTATAGTTGGAATCTCAATTTTTTTCTTACCCGACATATATTGTCCCGTCAGCGATTCCTTGTTCGCCATAATGTCTTTGACGGTACCTTGGGCGATGATATGACCGCCATGTACGCCTGCGCCGACACCGATATCGATAACGTGATCCGCTTGGCGAATCGCATCTTCGTCATGCTCTACAACGAGGACGGTATTACCCAAATCACGCAAGCGTGTTAGCGTTTTCAATAAGCGATCATTATCACGCTGATGCAAACCAATGGAGGGTTCATCAAGGACATACATCACGCCCATCAGACCTGCGCCAATCTGACTAGCCAAACGAATACGCTGCGCTTCGCCGCCTGATAGGGTTTCGGCAGAGCGGGCAAGGGTGAGATAATCAAGGCCAACGCTGACCAAAAAGTTGAGACGCTCATTAATCTCTTTGAAGATTTTTTCCGCAACTTCCCCTTTATGCCCGCTCAGTTTAAGCGTTTTATAATAGTCAGCGGCATCACCGATAGACAGCTTAACGATTTCAGCGATGGTTTGCTCATCAACGCGCACGTTACGTGAGATCTCGTTCAGGCGCGCACCATCACAGACGTTACAGGTAGTATCGGCAAGATATTTGGCTAGCTCATCACGCACCAAGTTGCTTTGCGTTTTAGCATAACGGCGCTCAAGGTACGGTAGTACCCCTTCAAAAGGAATGGTCTTATTGGTTTTGCGTCCGCGCTCATCGGTAAAGTTAAAGGTCAACTTTTCTTTACCAGAGCCATGCATGATAAGGTCTTGTTGCTTTTCGGATAAATCCTGCCACGGCGTATCCATATCGATTTTAAAATGCTTGCACACTGTGCTAAGCAAGCCAAAATAGTACGAGTGACGCTTGTCCCAACCATTGATTGCGCCTTGATTGAGTGTTTTATCAATGTGGGTAATGAGTTTTTCAGCCGCGAAATACTGACGTTTACCCAAACCATCACAGCTAGGACACGCGCCGTATGGATTGTTAAAACTAAACATACGTGGCTCAAGCTCAGAGACGGCGCGGTCACAGACTGGGCAAGAGTGCTTGGCGGACATGACTTGGTTCTGATCACCGCCTTCTTTTGGATTGCCATCCATAAAGTGTAGGGTGACCAGACCTTGACCTAAACG
>NZ_JBQQFC010000442.1:0-1481 GCF_052258445.1 Psychrobacter sp. T6-1 | reverse complement strand
ATTCGCGTACGCTCAAGCTTGACGACGTCATAGCCAAAATGCTCACACATACGGCGGATTTGACGGTTCAGCCCCTGCACTAAGGTAATATTAAAGACGGTGGGCGCAACCTTTGTCACGGGGCACTTCTTGGTCATCTGCCCTAGTATAGGGACGCCACCTGCTAAACCCTCAATAAAACTATCGGTTATCGGCTTATTCACCGTCACCAAATACTCTTTTTCGTGATTATTGCCCGCGCGCAGTACCTTGTTGACCAGATCGCCATTATTGGTCAAAAAGATTAACCCTTGCGAGTCTTTGTCCAAGCGGCCAATGGGGAAAATACGTAAACTATGCCTCACAAAATCGACAATGTTGTTTTTCTCTGAAGCTTCAGTGGTGCTGACAATGCCAACGGGTTTATTTAAAACGATAAACACAAAATCATCGGGCTCTCGCGGCTCGATAAGTTGTCCATTCACCTTTACCGCATCTCCTGCGCTCACTTGCGCGCCGACTTGCGCGCGCTTGCCATTAACGTATACATTACCTTGTTCGATAAAGCGATCAGCGTCGCGCCTAGAACATATACCGCTTTCGCTAATATATTTATTTAATCGAGTCGTGGTCGCGTTAAACATAGAGCACCGTTTTGTCTAATTAAAAGCTGTTTTGTTAAAGAGCCTAAATCGAATGAATCATCATAAAGGAGATTGCATTATATAGGAAATTTGGTGCTTACCTCAGCAGAGACCAGTAGCACTCAACGTGCATCTAGAATGGTTGATTATCAAAACCAGCCTTTTTCTAATAATTGCTCGGTATTACTGACGGTAAACTCAGTATGCAAGTCATAAAACGTGCCTGCATCTTCAACCTTATCGAGCAACTCTCGTTTGCTAAGCGCTACAAACATTGCTAGCGAATAAGCGGCGCAGTGGATAGACTTTTTGGGATTAAACGTAATATCGGTAAAAGCTTGATACTGCATAACCTCATCATGAAGCTGCGTATTTTGCTTGAGCGCATTGATGTATAACCAGTCATAAAATACAGTCAAAGGCTCTATGCCCCACTCCATACCGAAATCATTGTAGCCAATAAGCTGACCTGAGTGATGCAAGCGCTCGTCCTTTTTAGCTTGTCTTGGCGCAGTAGTAAGCAAATCTGTAAAAGGGCCACCACGCTCAAATACTTTACTCGCCTGAAAGATATTCTCGACACTATACTGCCCGCCGCTATCCTCGTCAGTGAGTTGTAGGCTGAGTGGACTGAGCAAAAAGCTCAGCTTATTACCTGATTTGCTAGACATCTCTAAGACATTGCTAAAGCCATATTTTTTGCGGATGACTTGATGCAAATCATTGATAGATTTTTTCTTTTGGCGACTGGCAAACCCAACATGGCGCTCTACTCTCACCATATCTGTTTTGACCAAATTGTCACTATTGACTCTTGGCATAAATACCGGTTTTTGTTCTACAGCGTTGTGTTCCATA
>NZ_JBQQFC010000441.1:0-1485 GCF_052258445.1 Psychrobacter sp. T6-1 | reverse complement strand
AGAAGAAGTAGTTTGAATATACTCTATGTCTTATAAATAAAAAACCACTTCAACCTAATAGCATGGTTGAGGTGGTTCTTTTGTGTCTGCTGTTTTTGTGATTGCTAATATCAATTCTTATTCCGAATCAGAGCAATAACTGGAATCGCCACTACATACATCAGTACGCCATATACCGCAGCAGGCAGGGCAATAGCGGGTAACCCTGCCGCTGTACCCATAATGATCGGGGCTAAGGTGATCGCCGTCGTACTGTTTTGAATACTGGTCTCTATAGATATCGTCTTGGTATCAAACCAGTTGAGCTTGAGCATTCTCGCTATAATCATACTCAAAGCAAATAAGACAACGATGATAACAATCAACTCAAGACCGATAACTGCTGCTTGAGATTTGAGTAATTCCCAATTAGAGGCCACAGCAGCAAGAACGATTAAGACAAAGAAAACGCTAGCGATAGCATTCAAAACACTGCTTCTACGCTGCATAAAACCCGTGAATTTGCGGCGAGCAAGCATGCCAAGAGTTACAGGCAAGGTCGTCAACAAGAACATCACTAGACCGATCTTGACTGCGCTAATAGAGCTCGCTTGATCCTGCATAAAATGATCAAAGGCTAAAGTAATAAGAATAGGCAAGGTCACAACTGACAATAAGCTTACGACGCCAGTCAAGGCAATCGATAGCGCGACATTACCTTTGGCATAAAAGGTCAGCATGTTACTAGTAACACCGCCCGGACAAAAACTAATAAGTATAATGCCAAAAGCAATCGTTGGTGGCGGCGTCATGACCAATACCACGGCTAGCGCCACTAGCGGCACCAAAACAACTTGATTAGCCAGACCAATGAAAAAGGCTTTGGGGTGAGCCGCAATCACTTTAAAGTCGCTAAGCCTCAGCCCTGTACCTAAAGTGAACATAATATAGGCGAGCGCTAACGGTAGTAAGCTGAGTGCGATATTACTCATAAAACATCCTTGTAAACATACTAGTATCTATAGAATTTGGTGGCTGCGTCATCATTAAATCTAATGATTATAAGTGACGATAGCATAAGCTCAAATGATTTTCCTGCTAAAAGGTTGGTCACATTAACCTAGGGTCATCATCAAACTATCGTAGAGTTAGACTTTAATACTAGAGCGCTCACACTTTTGTCATAGAAATAAAACGCCCATCCAAATCTTGGACGAGCGTTTTATTTTAACTAGTAGCAACTATCTATAAGTTACTATATCTAAGCTACTATCAGTCGTCTAACAAATCCATTTTCTTCGCCGCTTCATAGATACCTGTTGAGCGATTGCCTGTGCGGCAAAATATCAGTATGGGCTGCTCGGCTTGATTAAAGAAATCTGCAAACTCCTCGACGTGATTTTGATTAAGCTCACTACCTGCAAACGATACCTCTTTATATGCAAGTCCCGCTTCCTTAGCAGCCGCTTCAATCTCAGCGCTGGTCGGTTGACCTGGCTCTTCGCC
>NZ_JBQQFC010000440.1:0-1493 GCF_052258445.1 Psychrobacter sp. T6-1 | reverse complement strand
TCATCTTTTAGCTGTAGCTTTCGTCGTTTCATCTGCTCAATTTCATCATCACGACTAGCGTGCGTGACTCTGTCTTTTTCGAGCTGATTGATTTGCTGATCTAGCTGGGTGTGCTCATCAAAGATGACTGCGAAGTGGTCATCCTTTTTCTTAAGTTCAGCGATTATCTCTCTATTGTCTTGCCAAGTATCCGTCTTTCTCATGTGATCATCCTTTTTATAGAGCGCAAGCCTTCGCGCATTACAAGTTAAAGTGTCATGTAGAGTGCTTTGATAATATGGAATTCATATCTATTGTGTAGGCGATATGAAGACAAATAGATGTAGCTTTTCTATCGGTCTTACTCGATTGTATCGAATAAATTCTGTGGATACCATGACAATAAAACTTATGTGGTTTTGTTTTTAATAACGTATGATAATTAACGATTGGTTTTTTAAAACTTAAGATTTGAGTTTATCCGCTTGTCTGTACCCCTCAAACCTATGATAATAGGGACATCAAAAGGCAACAGCCTAATACTCATTAAGTATTTATCTTCTTATTCATACCAAATCATAAAAATTTAGACGAGTAACCTGATAGTTGCCGTTACCTAATTAATAATATTAAGGAACAAACATGATAGACCAAAGTTTATTAGACGCCGTAAAGAGCTATAGCGAAAACATGACTCGCCCGATTACTTTTGTATTAGGTAGCGGCGAGCATAGCAAACGCGCTGAGCTTATCGATTTTTTGACCAAGATCGCAGGCACTACGGATAAGATTAATTTTGACCCAGCCGCGACTGATGATAGTCTGCCAAGTCCGATTAGCTTTGCCGTTTATAGTCATATCGACGACACTTTGACCGATACGGGTATTGTGTTTAGTGGTATTCCAGGAGGGCATGAGTTTACTTCATTGATCCTAGCTATTTTGCAGGCGGGCGGTCATACGCTTAAATTAGATGAGGGTATTCAAAAGCTAGTCAAGCGCTTTAATCAGCCGTTAGAGTTTCAGACTTATGTATCATTGTCTTGCCACAGCTGCCCTGAGGTTGTGCAAGCACTCAATCAATTCTCACTGCTTAACGAAGGTATCAGCAATGAGATGATTGATGGCGCATTGTTCCAAGAGCAAGTAGAAGCAAACAAAATCCAAGGCGTGCCTGCGGTATTTTTAAACGGTAAGCCGTTTGCTAATGGTTTGATTGATACCGCTAAACTCATTACTAAGTTGCAAGAGCAATTTCCTGATCTTATGGGTGAGGGTAGCGATGACGATAGCGATCAACTAGAGCAGCAAGATGTCACTATCATTGGCGCAGGTCCCGCTGGCGTTGCCGCGGCGATTTATACCGCGCGTAAAGGTCTAAAGGTGACGATGGTCGCCGATCGCATCGGTGGTCAGGTTAAGGACACACAAGATATCGAGAACTTGATTTCTGTGCCTTTGACTAACGGTACGAACTTGTCAGCGGATTTTGTCAAGCATATCCAAGAGTACAA
>NZ_JBQQFC010000439.1:0-1496 GCF_052258445.1 Psychrobacter sp. T6-1 | reverse complement strand
GCCGGGCTATCGCTGGCTACACGAGAACTTCGGTACCAATTGGCGTATGACTGAGATGCAAGGAGTGATCGGTCGCATTCAGCTTGAGCGTATGAATGATTGGACAGCCGCCCGTACTAAGAACGCGCAAGCTATACTAGCCGCTTGTGATAAATGGGCGGATAAAGGCTATTTATCTGTACCTAGGTTGGAGCAGACGTCAGAATTTGAGCAATCCCAGCATGCGTATTATAAATTATACGTCTATGTGCAACCGAGTATACCTTTGGGCTGGTCAAGAGATCGCATTATCACGGAAATAAATGAGAGGGGCGTCCCTTGCTTTTCGGGTTCAGCGTCCGAAGTTTATTTAGAAAAAGCCTTTGATAACACCAGTTTGCGTCCTGAAACTAGATTGCCTGTTGCAAGAGCGCTTGGGGAGACCAGTTTGATGTTTTTGGTACATCCAACCTTGACCTCACAAGAGATTGAAAAGACCATTCTTGCTATCGATGATGTATTTACCAAAATAGACAGAGCTTAGCTAAGCTGTAAGTAAAAAATGCTATCTATTATCAATAGATACTGTTACAAGCTTGTACCAAGATTGGTCAAACCCGGCATTGGTGGCAGCTCGTCCAAAGATGTCAACCCAAAAGCATCCAAGAACAGCGAAGTAGTATGCAATAGCGCCGGACGCCCTAGAGTCTCCTTAAACCCATCCTCTTTGATCCAGCCTTTATCGAACAGTTGGCGCAGTATATTGCTCGATAAGGTGACGCCGCGTACGTATTCGATATCGCTACGGGTTACAGGTTGCTTATAGGCGATAACGCTCAAAGTCTCTAGTAGCGCCTGACTCAAACGCTCTTGACGCTGTGGAAATACCTGCTGAATAAGCGCGCTATACTCATCCGCTATTTGTAGTCGGTAGCCGCTCGCGGTTTTATTGAGTCTTAATGCACCAGTAGCCAATCGCTGCTCTAGTTGTGCTAAAGCTGACTTCAATACTTTATCAGATAAAGACAAGTGCTTTTTGATCGCCTGAGCGCTAAGTGGGGCTTCTGAAGCGTGGAGTAATACTTCTATCTGTAGGCTATGAAATTCGCTATTACTTTCGGCAGGGTTAGGATTGTTATTTGCCATTAAGGATTGCTCTTTTCATTGGAAATAATTTGATAGTGCTATATCTGCTACGAGAATTTAATAAAACTAACCACAGCCTACGCCAACCATTCTAAGTGTAAATGCTCACCATCGTCATACTTATCACTTGCAATCACCCCAACCAACTGGCGTTTCATCAACTCTAGCACGGCGACGAAGCTGACGACCACGCCAATTTTGCCTTGCGCTTTATCTAGGAGCTGATAAAAATATTGCGCCTTGCCTGTACTGAGCTGTCTGCTGATACTAGCGATACGATCAGAGAGAGGGACACTATCAACTTTGATAGTATGCATTTGATAATCGGGCTTAAGTTGCATTTTAAATAGGCTTTCAATCAAAAGATTGGG
>NZ_JBQQFC010000438.1:0-1499 GCF_052258445.1 Psychrobacter sp. T6-1 | reverse complement strand
CCGCTACGAGCAAATAAGTCAAAGTAAAAGCCGCCAACTAAGCGATCATCGTTATCGAACAATTGATAAAAACGCACATCGTCATGCCAGCGCGAGGCTGCAGTAGCGTCACTTATCGTGGCATAACTCTCTTGCTCTTTGACTGTGATGCCGTACAAGCGCTCTACGATAGCAAACAGTCCATCGATGACTTTTGGTAGAGGGAAGTACGGGCGTATCTCCTCTTGCGAGAGACTAAATTTATCTTGCTTAAGCTTTTCTGCGATATAAGCGTTGTCCCAAGGTTGCAAATCAGTGATGCCATAATTACGAGCGCAATCTTGCAACTGCGTCAGATCCTGCTTGGCAGTTGGCGTCGCCTGCTTGGCTAAATTGCGCAAAAAGGTCTCAACCTCTGCCACGCTGCCCGCCATTTTGGTCGATAGCGAGACCTCAGCATAATGGTTAAAGCCTAGTAGCTCAGCTTTTTGCTGGCGCAATGTGAGTATCTGACTCATCACCTCAGCATTGTTCAGCGAGTCGCCGTCTTTGTTGGTATGGGTATCGAACTCTGAGGCGCGAGTGACGTAAGCGCGGTACAGCTCAGCGCGCAAATCACGATCATCGGCGTGCGTCATAATTGCCAGGTACACAGGAATATTAAGCGTCGCCACATAATAAGGCGTTGGTAGCGCGTCGACATCCTCTTGCGTCAAGCGACCCGCTTCTAACTCGTTTGCTTTAAACTGCTCGCCGGCATCTGCAAGTAAGGACAATCCGCTATCGGTCAAGCCTGCTAATTGCTCTGCGCTCAGCGGTAGCGCGTATGCTTGAGTGGCGTCCAAGATATGATCTGAGAATGTCGCTGATAGCGTGGATAGCTCGCTTTGAATAGCGGCGAACCTCTCTTGCTCAGCTTTTGGTAGCGCCACGCCTGATAGCTCAAATCGGCGTACGGCAAGCTTAATAGCGCGGCGGCGTGCAGGCTCTAACTCTGCAAAAAACGTCTCATCATCGATAATAGCTTGATAGCGATCAAATAGCGGCTGATGCTGGCCTACGCGCGTGCCATAAGCTGAGAGTTTAGGCAGTAGCTCATGATGTACATGACGAATCTCATCATTACTCATCACGCCGTTCAAGTGCGAGAGCACGCCCCAGCTACGATCTAAGCTTAAATTAATATGATCAAATTCTAGGACGTCACGTAGCGCAATATCTGCACTAATAGGGGTAAAGTCTTTATCTTGAAAACTTGTCAAGGTATCCAAAAAATCATTGGCTTGCTTTATAGCTTGATTGACTTGCGCCTGTAGCGTTGTAGGAGAAGCATCCAAAAAGTTGACAAGGTTTAATCTAGGGTCTAAAGCACTCATAAGGGTATCCATTTGACTGAGGTCATTATTATGATAAGTATTCAATAAGGTTATATGGATTAAAGATGGGTATGTCTTGACAAAAATACAAGCTGCTAGCGATTAGTGATGAGCAATGCAATCTGACGCACTTAGACATAAGCT
>NZ_JBQQFC010000437.1:0-1500 GCF_052258445.1 Psychrobacter sp. T6-1 | reverse complement strand
TTTTTTTATCCGTAAGACATAGGCTACTTGTATAACGTATGCAAGATTATGGTATAGCCCATAATAAACTAAAATAAGTGTAGAACTGGTTTTAGGGTTTACTATATAGTAGATTCACTCTAAAAATGATATAGCGCTGCTGGAATGCTAATTTTTAAAACATAGGTTACGCAGCATCGAAAGATAACAACACGCAATTAAAATGTATACCAATAGCACGTTGAAATTTGTGACAATTTTACTTTGAATTGACTATAGTTAGACTTGAAAATCACTACTTTATTCTTAGGAATTCATCATGACTTATAAAAATGTAACTGTCGCAGGAAGCGGCGTTTTAGGCTATCAAATCGCCTTTCAGGCCGCTTATCATGGTTTTAATGTCACCGTCTATGATATCAATGATGAGGTCTTGGAGCATGCAAAGTCAAAGTTTGAGTGGATGTGCAAAGCCTTTAAAAAAGATATGAGAGCGACGCAAGAGCAGTTGGATACAGCGTTTAATAATTTAAGCTACACCTGTGATCTCGCAGAATCAGTCAAAGACGCTGACTTATTGATTGAAGCCATTCCTGAGATTCCAGAGATCAAAATCGAATTTTATAAAAAACTGGCTAAACTTGCCCCGCAAAAAACAATTTTTGCCACCAATACCTCTACCCTACTCCCAAGTCAGTTCGCTGAATCAACGGGGCGACCTGCACAGTTTTTGGCTCTACATTTCGCTAATAAAATTTGGATGCATAATGTCGCTGAAATTATGGGACATCCTGGAACCGACCCTAAAGTATTTGATGAGGTAGTGGCGTTTGCCACCAATATCGGTATGGTGCCAATGCCGCTGTATAAAGAGCAACCCGGCTACATTATGAATAGTTTATTGGCGCCTTTTATCGATGCAGGCTTGCAACTACTCGCCAAAGAAGTTGCTGATCCGCATACCATAGATAAGACTTGGATGATAGTGACAGGTGCGCCTGTAGGGCCGTTTGGTATCTTGGATACTATAGGGATTAATACGGCATACAACATTACTAAAATGACTGCTGAAAAGACGCAGAGCCCTGTAAGGTTTAAAGCGGTCAAGTATCTAAAAGAGCAGCTGATTGATCAAAATAAATTAGGCGCTGCAACTGGTGAAGGTTTTTATACCTATCCCAATCCTGCTTATATGAATCCTGACTTTTTAAAGTAAACGCTCACTTCAACGATGTTGAGTGTCCTTAAAACGCTCAAAACATCTGAAACTTCCTTTTACTATCGAATACAAAAAAAGTCGCTCCTGCTAGTATTAACACAGCAGTAGCGACTTTTTTTGTTTCATAATTATAAATACAAATAATAAATCTGGCGCAACGATACCTCTATGTCACTATATTTTAGAAGCTTGCCTTAAGACCCCCTTTTCCTTTGCTTTCTTAACTTCTTCGCTTGTAGCTCATTTTGTTCAATCTCCAGCGGTGTAAGCCCTTTGGCTTTTGCTTTTAGGTAGCTTAGATA
>NZ_JBQQFC010000436.1:0-1502 GCF_052258445.1 Psychrobacter sp. T6-1 | reverse complement strand
TTTGATTTGACTGTGCTGGCGGCAATTTTGGCATTAATTGGTTATTCACTCAACGATACGATCGTCGTTTATGACCGTATCCGTGAGAACTTTCGCCGCGTACGTGGTATCACGCCGAGCCAGACGGTTGACTTATCGCTCACAGAGACGCTGCGCCGTACTATTATGACCATCTCAACGGTGCTTTTGGTCGTGCTAGCCATGATGTTCTTGGGCGGCGATGGCCTCTATTGGTTCTCGGTAGCATTGTTTATCGGTCTGCTGGCAGGTACCTACTCCTCTACTTATATCGCAAGCTCTATCCCGCTACGTATGGGTCTATCGCGCGATGATTTTGTGGTCAAAGTAAAACCTGAGTTTGAAGAAGAGATTGTTACCTTTAATGATCCTAAAATGTTCGAACAGGATTGAAGGTAGACTAAGCCTCAATTTAAGTCATTAGAATCAAAAATAGACTTAAATTAAGGCTTCGCCAAAACGTTAGATAAAAGCACCTAACTCATCATCATGAGTGTTGGGTGCTTTTATTTTTAAGTGCTTTAGTGAATGAATGTGCTAGCTTGTCAGTTTCAGCTCAATTATAAGCATTACGTATACGCTAAGTATAAGTGACCTCCTATGTCGATGCCCTCTTCCAATCACACGCCGGCAAACCCGCCTATTGATAGCCGCTATGCGCATATCATTGCGATAGCCTTGCCTGTATTATTAGCTAATTTAGCGATGCCGCTACAAAGCGTGATTGATACCGCTATCGTTGGCAACATGAATGATACCGCCAAATTAGCGGGAATGGGTTTGGCGATACAGCTATTATCCTTGCTACTGGTAAGCTTTAACTTTTTACAATACGCCTCCTCAGGTCTGTCCGCACAAGCCGTTGGTCAGCTGGCTCATAACCAGTTAATAAAGGGTCAATCAGGAACTCATCAACCCTCACCGCTATTGTCTATTTTGCAACGAGCTTTGCTGCTGGCCTTTGGAATCGGCGCGCTGTTACTAGTAGCAAAGCCTTGGCTTATTGACTACGGTTTACAAGCGCTATCGGCTAATCCTGATAGTGGCATTGCTGCAAAAACCTATCTTGACGTGCGCTTTTGGGGCGTGATCGCTGAGCTTATGAACTTTGCTTTTATTGGCTGGTTTGCTGGTCAAGGTAAAACGCGATATATGCTTTATCAGCAAGGCTTTATTGCCATAATTAATATTATATTGACGCTGTTTTTTGTCTTTGCCTTAGATATGGGCTTGGTCGGTGTGGCTCTGGGAACGACGATCGCCTTTTGGCTTGGTGTAGTGCTAGCGCTGTGGTTAAGCCGTCGTCATTTAGAGTTACCTTGGTCGGCATTATTTAGCGCAAATCCACAAGACTTCGCCAGATATAAAATACTTAGGCTATTTTCTTTGAATAAAGACATTTTTATTCGCACCCTTATTTTGACCCTAAGCTTTGCTTGGGTGACACGTTTATCGGCGCAAAGTGGTGACTTGGTACTTGCTGC
>NZ_JBQQFC010000435.1:0-1503 GCF_052258445.1 Psychrobacter sp. T6-1 | reverse complement strand
TGTTCAGGTTTTGCGCCCATTTTCTCAAGCTTTTGGATACTAAGCGCGGCAGTGACACCGCCCGTACCATAGATCATCGCCTCTTTTAGCGTGAGAGAGTCTGGACATTTAACCGCCCAATCAGCAGGAATAGCAATCATCTCAGCGAGGCCGCCATCAGTATTCATGCCTAGATCATAGCCAAAGATGACGACTTCTTGACCTTTGGTAAAGGTGCCAGACTTATCGCTAACGACCACGCCAGCAGCGTCGATACCTGGGGTATGTGGGAAGTTTTTGCTGATTGCTTTATTGCCTGAGGCTGACATTGCGTCTTTATAATTTAAGGATGAGTAATGCACCTCAACTAGCAGATCATTCTCAGGTAAATCGCTAACATGGCGCTGCTCAATGCTTTTGTTAAATTCGCCGTCGCTGGTTTCGCGTACGACTAGCGCTTTAAAGGTTTGCTCGGACATAATAGTATCTCCTAAAAAAATAGTGGTTTAGTGCTAGTAGGTTTGTATATATTTATGGTTTAAGTAATACCTTACCATTTTTACCCGATTGCAATTTGCCATCGACCGCCTGAGTAATATCCGCCAAATCAAAAGTAGCTTCGACAGGAAGCTGTAATTTACCATCTACCGCGCGCTCGATGAGTTCATCAACTAGGCGTTGTTTATTCTCTACGCTCATCTCTTGGCTCAGCTTGCTACCCCAAAATCCTTTGATCACCGCCTGTTTAAAGATCACATCGGTAGGGTTAAGTACCATAGGCTTACCTGACATCGCGCCAAATACTGCAAAGGTGCCACCATGACCTAGGAGCGAGAGCATATCGCCGCTGTCTTGACCGCCGACCGAATCAACTGCTGCGCTGATTTTGTCGTCACCGAGGAGCGTTTTGACCTGTTCTTTCCAGTCTTCATCTTCGGTATTGATGTTATTCTTTGCGCCGACCGCTTCTAATTCCTCTACCGCTTCTTTACTGCGTACGACATTGATGGTGTTGACATCGCGCGCTGCGGCTAGCATGGCAAGCGACTTACCGACCGCGCCATTAGCAGCGTTATGAATGACCCATTGACCACTTTCTACTTCTAAGAATTCGAGCAGCATAAGGGCACTTAGCGGCATAGCGATCAATTGCGCCGCCATCTCATCATCTAAGCTCTCAGGGATGGCAAAGACCATATCCTCGACAGCGACAAAGTACTCCGCCCAAGTGGCTTGTACACTGGCTGCGGCGACACGCTGACCGACTTTTAGATTTTTGACATCACTACCAACAGCATCGACCACGCCTACCGCCTCAGAGCCTGCGATGGCTGGCAGTTCAGGCTTAAAGCCATATTTGCCGCGAATGGTCAATAGGTCATGATTATGAATAGAGGCGAGTACGGTTTTGACGCGTACCTCGGTGGCTTTGGGCTCAGGAATTGGGCGATCGCCTAGGCTGAGTACTTCGGTTGGTTTGCCAAATTCGTTATAAGTTGCGCTGCGCATAATAAATCCTTTTTT
>NZ_JBQQFC010000434.1:0-1524 GCF_052258445.1 Psychrobacter sp. T6-1 | reverse complement strand
AAGATCTATCGACCTGAGATTTATAATGCCAATTCAAGAGCGGGGCAGGTGTATCAGCCAAGCCTTAAGTACCAAGACTATTCACTAACCCAAATCGTCTATGACCGCGCGGAGCGTAGCCAGATGGCAGTGACGCAGGGCAAGTTCACCGAAGATGACTTTATCAAACCGTATCAAACTATCCTTGATGAGTGGGCGGCAAGCTTTGTGCTGAACAATGATAGCGTGAAAAAACGCGCGGCTTAATAATTTAAATAACAAAAAATAGAGACAGTGAATATTATGACATTATTATTACCAACCTCAACCGCAGGCAGTTTGCCAAAACCCTCTTGGCTGGCCGAACCTGAGAAGATTTGGTCTCCTTGGGCGCTAGAAGGGGATCAGCTCATTGAAGCCAAACAGGATGCGCTACGTCTGACATTGCAGGAGCAAAGACACGCGGGCATAGATATCGTTAGCGATGGCGAGCAGACCCGTCAGCATTTTGTGACGACCTTTATTGAGCATCTCGACGGCGTGGATTTTGAGAATCGTAAAACGGTCAAAATTCGTGACCGCTATGAGGCGAGTGTGCCGACAGTGGTGGATGCGGTCAGCCGGCCCAAAGCCGTTTTCGTTGATGACGCCAAATTCCTGCGCGCGCAGACCGATCAGCCGATTAAATGGGCGCTACCTGGGCCCATGACCATGATCGATACGCTGTATGATAGCCATTATAAAAGCCGTGAAAAACTAGCTTGGGAGTTTGCCACCATTCTCAACGCCGAGGCGCGCGAATTAGAAGCGGCTGGCGTGGATATTATTCAGTTCGATGAGCCTGCTTTTAACGTGTTCTTTGATGATGTCAATGACTGGGGTATTGCGACGCTTGAGCGCGCTATCGAAGGCCTCAAGTGCGAGACGGCAGTACATATCTGCTACGGCTACGGTATCAAAGCCAATAATGACTGGAAGAAGACACTGGGTTCAGAGTGGCGTCAATACGAGCAAGCCTTTCCCAAATTGCAACAATCAAGCATCGATATTGTCTCGCTTGAGTGTCAAAACTCGCACGTACCGATAGATTTAATCGAGCTGATACGCGGTAAAAAGGTGATGGTCGGCGCTATCGATGTCGCCACCAATGATATCGAAACGCCCGAACAAGTCGCTGATACGCTACGTAAAGTCCTACAATTCGTCGACGCCGATAAGCTCTATCCGTCGACCAACTGCGGTATGGCCCCTTTGTCACGGCAAGTAGCGCGCGGTAAGCTTGCGGCGTTAAGCGCAGGCGCGGCCATCGTGCGTAATGAGCTAAGCGCTTAGCATTTCTTAACAAGTGCTAGCTTGTTTACCTGCATGCATGGCCTCAGTTACAAGTATAATTATATCCGTGTAGGCTGGGCTTTTAGTTCAGCTTTTATACATTACAAAGTTACAATGCTGGATTGAGCTGGATTGAGCTGGATTGAGCTGGATTGAGCTCGGTTAAAAAACTAGCCTACAGCTAAGCGCATTTGATAAAAAAGCGCTGATAAA
>NZ_JBQQFC010000433.1:0-1542 GCF_052258445.1 Psychrobacter sp. T6-1 | reverse complement strand
AGTGTGAGTGAGATTAAAGATATTGTACTCACGCATTTACAAGAGCTATATGCGTTTTATGGCGAGTACTCTGGTTGCCGTATTGCCCGCAAACATATCGCTTGGTACACTACAGGTATTCCAAACTCCAACGCCTTTCGTCAAGCGATGTATGATGAGGAGAGTACCGCTGGGCAATTTAAAGTGGTCGAGCGCTTCTTGCAAGCACACGAATAGCGCTATACCTGTAGCACTGTGCCTGCTCTATTGTTTGTGCAGTATGTTTTTATCATAGCATATGAGTCATGATTTTAAGTTGCTTATGACTTTAACTGGCTTATGACTCCAAGTTACTTATGGTTCTAGATTCTCGTCATAGATTTTTTCATGCACACGCTGCGTCCTCTGCGGCGCTTTTTCTTTTTGCCAAGGGAAGCGACCCTCTAGCTCCACTTGCAATGATAAGCTCAAAAACGTACGAATCAGCACAATAAGGCCTAAAACCAATACGCCGCGCAAGGTCGGTTCTGTAACTACCGTCGCCATAATATCAGCGGCAATCAAAACCTCAAGTCCTAGCAAGATAGACTTGCCAACCGTCTGCCTGATTTCGACATAAGTATCATGATTAAAGCCGCCTGTCACCTTGATGCCTCGGTACAGTGCGTAAAATAGTCCTAAAAACATAATCAGAACACCAATCACCTCAACGATTTTGGCAATTAAATCGATATAGTGCGCTAAGGTCTCAATCAAAACATTCTCCTACCTTTACAAAGATGTTTATTTTATCAAATGAGCACGGCAGTATTGTGACACCTTGTTTTAATTCGATACTTGTTTTTATGCAACAAATGAAAAATCACCAAAAGTTGTTTACGCTTTGAAATACCTCTTATAAAAGCAATAGCTCCTTTTGTCGCTGCGTTCTAACAATAAACTTGACAAATTTTAGCCATCAACTAACAATGGTTAAGCGACAAAATATACGGCAGATTTGATAAGTAATCTTTGCTATTTTAAATGTAGGCATTAATATGGAATGTTAATGTATCGATAACCACCAAAAAAAAGGACATCTTATGGCTAACCCCTCGAAAAAAACGATTTCTAAATCTGTTAAAGGCAAAAACATTATTATTACGGGGGCATCAAGTGGTATCGGAGAGCGTACCGCTTATTTGCTAAGCGAATGCGGCGCGCACGTTATAATGCTGGCACGTACTGAAGAAAAACTAAAAAAGGTCAAAGAAAATATCGAGGAGCTTGGCGGTAAAGCCAGCTACTATCCTTGTGATTTGACAGACATGGATGATATCGAAAAGGTGGGCGAACAAATCAAAGCTGATTTTGATCGTATCGATGTGCTAGTCAATAATGCTGGGCGCTCAATCCGCCGCTCGGTTCACGAATCTGTCAATCGTTTTCATGACTTTGAGCGTACGATGGACATCAACTACTTTGGCGCGGTCAAAATCATTTTGGGCTTTTTGCCCGGTATGATAGAGCAGCAAGCCGGTCAAATCGTTAATATCTCATCGATCGGTGTTTTGGCAAATAGTC
>NZ_JBQQFC010000432.1:0-1545 GCF_052258445.1 Psychrobacter sp. T6-1 | reverse complement strand
GACTATTTGCCAAAACACCGATCGATGAGATATTAACGATTTGACCGGCTTGCTGCTCTATCATACCGGGCAAAAAGGCTAAAATGATTTTGACCGCGCCAAAGTAGTTAATGTCCATCGTCCGCTCAAAATCATGAAAACGATTGACAGATTCGTGAACTGAGCGGCGGATTGAGCGCCCTGCATTATTGACTAGCACATCAACGCGATCAAAATCAGCTTTAATTTGTTCGCTCACCTTTTCGATATCGTCCATGTCTGTCAAGTCACAAGGATAGTAGCTGGCTTTGCCGCCAAGCTCTACGATATTTTCTTTAACCTTTTTTAGTTTGTCTTCAGTACGTGCCAGCATAATAACGTGTGCGCCGCATTCGCTTAATAGATAAGCGGTGCGCTCTCCGATGCCGCTTGATGCCCCCGTAATAATAATGTTTTTGCCTTTAACAGACTTAGAAATCGTTTTTTTCGAGGGATTAGCCATAAGATAGATGTCCTTTTTGTGGGTGGTTATCGATACATTAACATTCCATATTAATGCCTACATTTACAATAGCAAAGATAACTTATCAAACCTGCTATGTATTTTGTCGCTTAACCATTGTTAGTTGATGGCTAAAATTTGTCAAGTTTATTGTTAGAACGCAGCGACAAAAGGAGCTATTGCTTTTATAAGAGGTATTCTAAGACATAAATGACTTTTGATAATTCTTCATTTATTGAATAAAACAAGTATTGAATTCAAACAAGGTGTCACAGTATCGCTATGCTTATTTGATAAAATAAACATATTTATACAGATAGGAGAATGTTTTGATTGAGACCTTAGCGCACTATATCGATCTAATTGCCAAAATCGTTGAGGTGATTGGTGTTCTGATCATGTTTTTAGGGCTGTTTTACGCACTGTACCGAGGTATCAAGGTGACGGGCGGTTTTAATCATGATACTTATGTCGAAATCAGGCAAACCGTAGGCAAGTCTATCTTGTTAGGACTTGAGGTCTTGATTGCCGCTGACATTATGGCGACGGTGGTTACAGAACCGACCTTGCGCGGCGTATTGGTTTTAGGCCTTATTGTGCTGATTCGTACGTTTTTAAGCTTATCACTGCAAGTGGAGCTAGAGGGTCGTTTCCCTTGGCAACAAGAGAAAGCGCCGCAGAGCGCACAGCGTGTGCACGAAAAAATCTATGATGAGAATCTAGAACCATAAGTAACCTAGAGTCATAAGCCAATCAAAGTCATAACTAACTTAAAATCATGACTCATAAGCTATGATAAAAATATGCTGCATAAATAATAGAGCAGGCACAGTGCTACAGGCATGACGCTATTCGTGTGCTTGCAAGAAGCGCTCGACCACCTTAAATTGTCCAGCGGTACTCTCCTCACCATACATCGCTTGACGAAAGGCGTTGGAGTTTGGAATACCTGTAGTGTACCAAGCAATATGTTTGCGGGCGATACGACAACCAGAGTACTCGCCATAAAACGCATATAGCTCTTGTAAATGCGTGAGTACAATATCTTTAATCTCACTCACACT
>NZ_JBQQFC010000431.1:0-1550 GCF_052258445.1 Psychrobacter sp. T6-1 | reverse complement strand
CACAAGCAGCATAGCGAAACGGCAGATAAAGAGCCCAACTCAAATAGCCATATTAATAATAACGTCAACTTAGAGCCTACTACCCATTTAACTTCGGATGCTAAGGAACAGCTTACTGCTACCGAACTAGATAATCTACCCTCTGCGCTCAAAGCTTACTTGCGTACGCCAGAACAAAAGCAAAGCGAGCTTGACGCCATAAAAGCAGAGAGTCGCCTGCGCTGGCTAGCGTTTTATTATCTATCGCGCCGCGAACATGGACGAGCTGAGCTCAAACAAAAGCTCATCGATAAAGAGCAAGATCCTGACAAAATTGATGCCCTGCTCGATGAGTTCCGCGATAAAGGCTATCAAAGCGACTACCGTACGACCTTGATGCTCATACGAGAAAACATTCGTAAAGGTCGCGGGCGGGGACGTATCAAACAAGCGTTTTATAAAAAAAAGATCGCTATGCCTGGCAACATCGATGAGCTTATCGACATGGCAAATAGCGAATCTGACGAGTTTAGAGAGTTTGTCGATGACGACGATGATAGTATGGTTGAGGGCGTTGATTGGCTCAAACTAGCCGTTGCCGCCCGTACCAAAAAGTATGGCAACGACATACCGACTGAGCAAAAGCAAAAAGCACGGCAAGTGCGGTTTTTGCAGTATCGCGGCTTTAAGAGTGATATTTGTTTTGCTGCTCTTGAATACACTCTTGAGACGTTAGATGAGCGCTTTTAGCACTAGTAATTAAAAGTAAACCAGAACCAAAAAAAGAGCACTTAAAGTGCTCTTTTTTAATGACTAGGTTAAGCTGGCTCAAAGTCAGTACTTTATTTAAATGAACCCAAACGGTTTGATAGCTGACCTATGATTTGATCGATCTCCTGATTGGCCTCGGTCTCATCATCTAGATTGCCATGCGGGGTAAGCTGATTCATCACCTCTGGCAATAGCTCCGCTAGACCTTGACGCACTTCAGTCTCGTTAGCACCAGTACTCGCTGCTACTTGCTGAATTTCACTACTATCAAATAATCTATCAATCTCATTAGGATCTAAGTTGTCATTTGGCTCACTATTACTCATCCAAGAGCGTGCCTGCTGCTCATGACCCATACCTGTAATTTTAGATAAAGCGCCGCTTAAGCCCCCGTTACGCTTAATCCAGCTTAGCACCATAGGCATAAGCGCGGCAATTAGCATGCCTTTACCGCCAAAACCGCCTCGACTACGCTGACCACCGAGTACGCTTCCTAAAATATCACCTAAGCCGCCTGCGCCTGAACTCATGCCGCCGCGCTGATTGCCCCCTAGGCCACCAGTCAAACCACCTAAAATATCATCTAGACCAAAGCCGTTGTCTGCTTGCCGGCGCTCATAGCGCTGCGGGTTATAGCCGCCTGCTTGCGTACCACCGCCAAGCACACCGCCCAAGATATCCCCTAAACCGCCTGTGCGACGTGGATTTATGCGCTGATTGACAGGGTTACGCTGTGCATCTTCTGGATCCATAGCTCTGCGCGCCACTTGCGATACCAAATTACCGAGTAAGCTCATAAT
>NZ_JBQQFC010000430.1:0-1560 GCF_052258445.1 Psychrobacter sp. T6-1 | reverse complement strand
AAAGATAGTGGCGAGTTGGCGTGAACATCAGGGAACACGCTATCTTTGGCTAAAACATCCATCTCATTGAACGCCTGCTTACACGTCATTTCAGTCTTGGTCAAAATAGTCTGAATACGGTTGGCTAAGCGTCCTTTTTTATGTAGTAGAACAAAGAAAAGGATCGTTTGTAAACCAAATACCAGTGGATAGACCCATACAGACAAGCTAAAACCAAGTAGTCTTGTCGATAGCATTAGTATAATTGCTGCAACCACATAAGCGACCAGTTGCCAGAGTAACCACATTATGGAGCTATTGTCGCCGTACCAAAACATCTGACGCTCTTGCAGGGTAGATATGCGCTTGCGTGCATGACACCACTGTTGTTCACGTGCGCGTAACTGATCACAAATGATAGGACGAGGTTCGACTCTAGGGCTTTGATCAGTATCAAAGGTATTGTCGAGTTTTTTTGGATCATAAACGAGTGTCATATCAATTGTCCTAAGCTTATTAGGCAGCCACCTAAAAGCGGCGTCCTTATTGTTCTATTATTTATAAGCTATGGGTAATAAGGCGAACTATAATGATAGAGTGCAGCTGCTCATTATAAGACGGTTTACTACAAAATGACTGGATACGTCCTTGAGTCATCTTAAACTAAATCACCATAAACTTTATATCTTTGAACTTGAGTCATTCAACCTTTAGGTATTGGGATAATGACAATAAGCATTGGAAGAAAAAGACATCAAACAGCAGAAGTGCTACACTACTAAACTGTAATTTTTCTTTATAACTTTATTATTTATTGTCTATTATAGCCAGCGATCTTATGAATAACAACTTAACGCACCTGCATCCCTACCCCTTTGCAAAAATGGCAACTTTGCTAGAGAATAGCTCGCCTGCCCTCGACTACACTGAGATCAAGCTAGGTATTGGTGAGCCAAAACACGCACCGCCCGCCTTTGTGCTGGACGTACTACAAGAAAACTTGGACACCTTAGCGCGCTATCCGACGACGAGCGGTATGTTTGAGCTGCGTCAAACCATCGCGCACTGGTTAGAAAAGCGGTTTTTTTTGCAGCATGTCAATCCAAACTCACAAGTATTACCCGTTATGGGCTCGCGTGAAGCGATATTTAGTTTCGTTCAAGCGGTTATCAACCATGATGGCAATAACGATGAGCCTACCGTCGTCATGCCCAATCCTTTTTATCAAATCTATGAAGGGGCGGCGATACTTGCAGAGGCCACGCCGCATTTTGTACCTTGTACCCCTGCCAATAATTTTAAGGGCAGCTACCGCTCAGTGCCCAAAGAGGTCTGGACGCGTACTCAGCTATTATTCGTCTGTAACCCGAATAATCCTACTGGCTCTGTGATGACTATGGATGATTGGGAGTACCTGATTCGCTTATCAGATCAGCACGACTTTATTATTGCAAGCGATGAGTGCTACAGCGAGTTATATTTCGATGAGGCGCCCATAGGGTTACTACAAGCGTGCGCCGCTCTTGGACGTGATAATTTCAAAAACTGTGTGGTCTTTCACTCCCTATCAAAACGCTCAAA
>NZ_JBQQFC010000429.1:0-1562 GCF_052258445.1 Psychrobacter sp. T6-1 | reverse complement strand
AAATGGGGGCATGACAAGGTGGGTTCAAGTGTAAACTCAAAAATATTTACAAGGCGTTTGTTGCTGCAAATGATCCTCAAACATAAGCGTGCAAGCTTACTCACATGACGTTACTGAGTACTGATGACAAGCGTTTTACGGTAACATCGACCACACCTGCTCAACCTATTACTCAGCAGCCACCCTTGAAAGTGTAACAAGATATGACCATTATAGTATTTATGATTAACAGTCCTAGTGGACAAAAGCTTTTGTCACTCACAAGAGTACGTAAACAATAGCTATAAAATAACTAAAATATCTGACAAACTTATTAAGGATACATTCATGACATCATTTACCATCCCTAACAAGCGCAGTGAGAATAAACTGGCAACCCTGTTTACAACAGGTGTCAGTATCGCTGCTATCGGAGCTATTAGTATGACCGCCCCTACCCTTGCTAACGCAAAAAGCATACAGCCCTCAAGCACAAACTACAGCTTTACCGTAGAAGATAAATATAAAGGAGTGGCTACTCGTACTTTGAGCAAATCAGGCAATGCATGGAACTACAATGTCAAAGCTCGAGTCGCAGGCGTGGCGAGCGCCGCGCAAAGCAGCACCTTTGTAATCAATGGCAACAATGTTAGCCCAAGCAAAGCCAGCACCACGTACAAATTGCTCGGCATTGGACGTACGCATAATCTTAGCTTTGATTCAGCGGGCAAAAAGGTGACAAGCAGCTATAGAGGCAAGACCACAACGTCCAATATGGCCCAGCAAGCCTTTGATGACTTGAGCTTAGAGGTACAAATTCGTCAAGACTTATTGAACGGCAAATTCTCTGGTAATTATTACATGGCCAAAAAAGACAAAGTCGAGAAAACACCTTTTAAAAAGTCAGGTAGCACCAAAATTACTGTGCCAGCAGGTACTTTTGATACCGTACGTGTTGACCGTGTCCATGACGACAATGACCGCTCAACCAGCTTTTGGTTGGCACCCAGTTTAGACTACTTACCAGTGAAAGTAAGTCAAATCAACGATGGCAAAAAGATGGATCTGGAATTAACCAAAGTAAACTAAACCCCTTTGCCCCTGATCTTCGTAATAGTTAGTAATAAACAGTCCAGACAAAAGCGGCGCTCTATAGTTAGAGCGCCGCTTTTTTGTGTAGGCATAGTCAGTTCAATATAAAAATGATACAGCGAGGTCGAAGTGGTTTTTTTGCAGCATCGAGCGGCGTAGGCACAGCACGCAAGAAAAAATCATTTTGACCTCGCGCTACAGTCCGACGTATTCGTTTTATTAGGTATAGACTATATCCAAATAAGTTAAGATTAGCGCGCGCGGGGCTGTTTGACGACATTGTTCATAGAAGGCAGACGCTTTAACAATAAAAACAGCCAGGTATTAATCAAAAACAATAACACAAAATCGATCAAGTAAACCACAATCTCAGCCCAACTGCTTCCGTAGATACGTGTAAATAATACGACGCCGCTTGCCCCCAAATACACCAAGGTGAGCATACTACCAATTAATAGCATATAGGGCGAGCGTCCCTTTAATATAAAGGG
>NZ_JBQQFC010000428.1:0-1584 GCF_052258445.1 Psychrobacter sp. T6-1 | reverse complement strand
ACTAAGCAAGCCGCGTCTTTATCTTTGGCTTCTTTTTTTAGTATTTTTTGGGTATGCGTCTTGGGAAGGTGCTGAGTTAAGGTAATATTCATCAATAGTTATCCTTTTTAGAGTAAGATTTGGGTTCTAAAACACCGCTATAAATTATTGTTTTTAGCGTTTTAACCGATAGCTAGTGTAGCACACTGCTACCTAGATGCGCTGTGAGCAAAGGTTAGCGAATGTTGTTGTCATTTGCTAACCTATTATAATCTTGAGCATCAAACAGCACTAACGGTTTAATAAGTCGTCAGTTGAGACCAAAGCGGCAAATCGATCTTGCAGTGCCGCCATCGCCGTGTCGTGCATCACTTGAGCGCTTATCATCTCGCCTTTAGCATTTGGCAAGTCGCGCGTGGCACTGGCGTCATGGCAGACAAAGTTATCAAAGCCCAAATCAAAAGCCGCTCTGACACTGGAGCTCACGCACATATGACTCATAAAGCCTGCGAACAATATTTGTTGTTTACCTGCATCCTTTATGAGCGCTTGTAGCTCGGTATCATAAAAGGCATTGGGATGCTTTTTGGTGATGTGGGTTTCGCCCTCTTTGGGTTGTAAGTCGTTGACGATATCGACTTTACTTGATAACGGATCAAACACTTTGCCATTATCTTCGCCATGATGAGCAATATGAAACACAGAGAGATTATTCTCGCGGGCGTGATTCAATAATAAGCGTGCATTGGCAATGGCCTTAGCGCCAGCGTCACCTAATGGCATCGCGCCATCGACATATTCGTTTTGATAATCGATAAAAACGATAGCGCAGTTTGACCAATCAATAGCGTCAAATTCACCGCCAGCGAGTTGTAGTAAGGTTTTGGGGGTAGACATAATAGTATCCTTTATATGGTTTTAGGTGTTTGATAAAAAGGGAGGTTCGATGCTTAGAGTCTATCAACTAATACCTATCATGGTCACTATACGATACCAACCACACACAAACCTTTCTAAATACCATAATTCAAGAACTTTAAGGAGTTAGGCAAAGTGCTACACCTGTTTTAGGCTTAGTTTATTAGAGCCAGCAGAAGCATTTAGCAAGGCTTAGGTAATGTTTGCGAACACATTTGAGCGCTATTTTCGCTCAAAACATGCTAGCATTAGCGGTTAGCCCTATAGCCCACGCCCCTTATCGACGCCTAATAGATTTATAGCGTTTACGCGAGCGTCTTAAACTATCTTTCCAAGAGTACCTATTGTGATACTACGCCGCTACATGACCCGTCAAGTTGCCTCTACGACTGCTTTAGTGCTGGGGTTTTTGATGGTGATGATGCTTGGCGGCCGTCTCATACGTTACTTTGGTATCGCTGCTGAAGGCGGGCTTGATGTCAGCTTGTTGTTTACTATTATCGGGTACAATTTACCTTACTTTTTAGAGCTGATCCTGCCCTTGGCATTTTTTATTGCCTTAATGCTAGTGTTTGGCCGCTTGTATGTCGATCAAGAGATGGCGGTTATCAATGCCAGTGGCGTCTCACGCGGTAAGCTTGCACGGTTGATGACGCCATTAATTTTGGCACTGTTCGTAGGCGAGGC
>NZ_JBQQFC010000427.1:0-1591 GCF_052258445.1 Psychrobacter sp. T6-1 | reverse complement strand
CGTGCGCTCAATCAAATTGTAAAAGTATATTCCAGTCATCCTGATATTCATCTTTTGGCTAGAGAGTCTATTAGCTTTGCTAAGTTAAATCAGATGTTTAGTAGCAAAGATACCGTCAAGATTAGCCTAGTGCCAGACATTGTTATGAGTGCGACTGCAAAGGTGCTTGGCGCAACGGAGTGCCATGATACGTCTGGTATTCTTCGTTGCCTGCGAGATGATAAAGAAGCGGCTTTAACAACTAAGCAATATAGTATCGTTGATAAGGCGTTAGTCAAAACTGGCTATGATATAGAGAAAACAGATACTCACGCTGGTGGCTCACAGTTAAGCGCGGCGCATTGTACTCAGCTGTTGACTGATAAGCTCAACCAATTTCGAGCGGCAAATCTGGTTGTCACGGATCGTTTGCATGGCATGATTTTAAGTCTACTCTCTGGTACACCTTGTCTAGTACTGCCAAACTCTAACCATAAAATAAGACAAACGCAGGCTGACTGGTTACAGGCTCATCCCAGAATTATTTTTTTAGAGCTTAATGAGATAGATCAAATCTCAAAGTCTATTGATAGCTTATTGTCCTTGCCTCATGGGCCACTAGATGAGTCCCCAGTTGATAGCAATAAATACAACGATCTAAAAAAAGCGCTGAGGTATCTATGAGTACTACAGTAGCTCCATTAGTCAGTGTCATCGTTCCTGTATATAACGTAGAAAACTACCTCGACGCTTGCCTGAACTCTATCAGACAGCAAACCTATCAAAACCTAGAAATTATCATAGTCGAAGACGGTTCTACTGATAACTCTAGACAACTGCTCGATCATCATCTCAGTGATAAGCGCATAAAAGTCGTTCAGCATAGCAAAAACAAAGGGCTCTCTGCGGCTCGTAATACTGGCATCGAGTCTGCGACGGGTGAATACATGATGTTCATTGATTCTGATGACATCGTAGATATACGCTTAGTAGCCGCTTGTGTTGATTGCGCCCTTTGGTCACAAGCGGAAGTCGTGACTTATGATTTCATGTCCTTTGATGATGGCGTCGCGGAGATGGCGCTGCCATATCCGCGTGGCAGCCTAGAGTATAACGCTGTTGAACAAGATAATGACTATTATAATCTGCCACATTTTGCATGGCTCAAGTTCATACGCGCAAGTGTGATACGTTCTACGTCATTACGTTTTCCAGAGGGCTTATATTACGAAGACTGGCCCTTTCATTGGCACCTTGGACTATCTACGACTAAGAGATTTCACTTGCCCGTTAATTTTTACTTATACAGACAGCGCGGCACCTCTATCACAGAATCAAGGGGCAAAGAGCTGCTGGATCTATTCGCTATTCACGCGATAGTAAAAAATTTGTTAGATGATCACAAGGCGTATAAGGTAAGAAAGGTTTTTGCTCATAAGTGTAGACAGAGTCATTGGAGAGTTTTGACCCGCATTGATTCGACGTATTTAAAGACTGCACTCAAAGCGGTCAAACAAGCACAGAGGACGATGCAGTCTGATGACTATAACAGTGCGACTAATATCAAGCATATGATGCTCTCAACTATAGTGGGTATGCCATATCCTATGAA
>NZ_JBQQFC010000426.1:0-1591 GCF_052258445.1 Psychrobacter sp. T6-1 | reverse complement strand
CGTGCGCTCAATCAAATTGTAAAAGTATATTCCAGTCATCCTGATATTCATCTTTTGGCTAGAGAGTCTATTAGCTTCGCTAAGTTAAATCAGATGTTTAGTAGCAAAGATACTGTCAAGATTAGCCTAGTGCCAGACATCGTTATGAGTGCGACTGCAAAGGTACTTGGCGCAACGGAGTGTTATGACACATCTGGTATTCTTCGTTGCCTGCGAGATGATAAAGAAGCTGCTTTGACAACTAAGCAGTATAGTATCGTTGATAAGGCATTAGTCAAAACTGGCTATGATATAGAGAAGACGGATACTCACGCTGGCGGCTCGCAGTTAAGTGCGGCGCATTGTACTCAGCTATTGACTGATAAGCTCAATCAATTTCGAGCGGCAAATCTGGTTGTCACGGATCGTTTGCATGGCATGATTTTGAGTCTACTCTCTGGTACGCCTTGTTTGGTACTGCCAAACTCTAACCATAAAATAAGACAAACGCAGGCTGACTGGTTGCAAGGTCATCCCAGAATTATTTTCTTAGAGCTTAATGAGATAGATCAAATCTCAAAGTCTATCGATAGCTTATTGTCCTTGCCTCATGGCTCAATAGATGAGTCTTCAGTTGATCTTAGTAAGTACAATGATTTAAAAAAAGCGTTGGGGTGTCTATGAGTACTGCACCAAATCCTCTAGTCAGTGTCATCGTTCCTGTATATAACGTGGAAAACTATCTTGACGCTTGCCTGAACTCTATCAGGCAGCAAACCTATCATAATTTAGAAATCATCATAGTCGAAGACGGTTCTACTGATAACTCTAGACAACTGCTCGATCATCATCTCAGTGATAAGCGCGTAAAAGTCGTTCAGCATAGCAAAAACAAGGGGCTCTCTGCGGCTCGTAATACTGGCATCGAGTCTGCGACAGGTGAATATACAATGTTCGTTGATTCTGATGACATCGTAGATATACGCTTAGTAGCCGCTTGTGTTGATTGCGCCCTTTGGTCACAAGCGGAAGTCGTGACTTATGATTTCATGCCCTTTGATGACGGCGTAGCGGAGATAGCGCTGTCATATCCATATGGCAGCCTAGAGTATAACGCTGTTGAACAAGATAACGAATATTATAATCTGCCACATTTTGCATGGCTCAAGTTTATACGCTCTAGTGTGATACGTTCTACGTCATTACGTTTTCCAGAAGGTTTGTATTACGAGGACTGGCCCTTTCATTGGCACCTTGGACTATCTACGACTAAGAGGTTTCACCTACCCGTTAATTTTTACTTATACAGACAGCGCGGCACCTCTATCACAGAATCAAAGGGCAAAGAGCTGCTGGATCTATTCGCTATTCACGCGATAGTAAAAAATTTGTTAGATGAGCACAAAGCGCATAAGGTAAGAAAGGTTTTTGCTCATAAGTGTAGACAGAGTCATTGGAGAGTTTTGACCCGTATTGATTTGATGCATTTGGCGACTGCGCTTGAAGCTGTTAAACAATCAGAGAAGACGATGCAATCTGATGACTATAACAGTGCGACTAATATCAAGCATATGATGCTCTCAACTATAGTGGGTATGCCATATCCTATGAA
>NZ_JBQQFC010000425.1:0-1595 GCF_052258445.1 Psychrobacter sp. T6-1 | reverse complement strand
CATCTACCGCTGTGGCTTGTCGGTTTTGCTGCCGTAAGTATCATCGCTCAATTACCGCGCGTCAAAGCCAAATTTAGTAGCACTCGTTATTTTAAGCGCCTCTATCAAGGGGTGCAAATGCTCGGCTTCTTATTAGGGCTGGTAGGATTGTGGCTAACTTATAATACCGCCTTTGGTCTCGATATGGGCGTGGCATTTTTGGTGCTGTGTTTGGTCAGTAAACTGTGGGAGCTGTACAAGCGCCGTGATGCTTATGTAGTGCTCAATTTATCGCTATTTGTGTTGGCGGCGCTGTTTTTGATGGATCAAGGGCTGCTGACAACCCTACAAGTCATCTTAGGCACTCTTGCTGTCTTATTAGCGTTTATTGCGCTAAACGACGACGGTAATCAGCGCGGTGATGGTCGTATGCGTACCCTTGGCGTGTTAGGCATTGGCGCGCTGCCGCTGCTGGTGGTGCTGTTTTTATTCTTCCCCCGTCTGCCGCCGCTGTGGTCGGTACAGCTCTCAGGACAACAAGCGACGACGGGTGTCTCTGACAGTATGTCGCCGGGCGACTTTGCCAATCTAAGTCAATCAACGGCGCTGGCATTTCGCGTCGAATTTAAAGAAAGACGTCCGCCGCAAGAAGATCTGTACTGGCGCGGCCTTGTGTTTAGTGATTTTGATGGGATTACTTGGCGACCCAATCAAAGCCGTCAACAGTGGCAATGGGAGTCTGCTCGGCAGATGCCGCCATGGCTCATCAATGCCTTCGCTACTGCTGCTGATGCGACCAAATTAGCCCCTGTTACTTATGAGATCATCCTAGAGCCCACCCAGCAGCGCTGGTTATTTGGTCTCGATTATCCTTTTACTCAGCAGCAAAACACATCGGTCACCTCTGATTTTACGTTACTCAAAGACGAGCCTGTGACTCAGCAGCTACGTTATGATGTGCTGCGTTATGCGCCGATGCGTATCGATCCTGTGTTGAATGATAACGATAGACGTATCAACCTTGCACTACCAAGCGATGGCAATCCCAAATCACGTGCGCTTGCCCAGCAGCTATTTGCCCAAGCTGGCTCAGACCCAGTGCGCTATATGAGTGCTATTGAGCGCTGGATCAATCAAACTGAGTTTCGCTATACGCTCGCGCCGCCGCGCCTGAATCAAAACCGTATTGATGGATTCTTATTTGATACCAAAGCTGGATTTTGTGAGCACTATTCTTCAAGCTTTACCTTTATGCTGCGCGCCGCGGGTATCCCCGCTAGAGTAGTGGCAGGCTATCAGGGCGGTGCGCCGAGTCGCAGCGGCAATGTCTGGGAGGTGCGGCAAATGGATGCTCACGCTTGGACGGAGGTGTGGCTGGCAGGACAAGGTTGGGTGCGCGTCGATCCGACGGCTTTTGTTGCTCCTGAGCGCGTCGAACAAGGTATGGATGCGCTGACACAGTCCCGAGGCGCGGCGATGTTCGGAGACGGCGCGGGCGCTCAGCTGAGCTATCAGCAGTATCAAATGCTTCAATCCCTACGGCGCTTATCCGATCAAGCAAGCTACTACTGGCAAAAGGACATCGTCGGCTACGATCAGGATAGTCAAGCCAGCTC
>NZ_JBQQFC010000424.1:0-1595 GCF_052258445.1 Psychrobacter sp. T6-1 | reverse complement strand
CATCTACCGCTGTGGCTTGTCGGTTTTGCTGCCGTAAGTATCATCGCTCAATTACCGCGCGTCAAAGCCAAATTTAGCAGTACTCGTTATTTTAAGCGCCTCTATCAAGGGGTGCAAATGCTCGGCTTCTTATTAGGGCTGGTAGGATTGTGGCTGACTTATAACACCGCCTTTGGTCTCGATATGGGCGTGGCATTTTTAGTATTGTGTTTGGTCAGTAAACTGTGGGAGCTATACAAGCGCCGCGATGCTTATGTGGTGCTTAATTTATCACTATTTGTATTGGCTGCGCTGTTTTTGATGGATCAAGGACTGCTGACAACCTTACAAGTCATCTTAGGCACTCTCGCTGTCTTGCTAGCGTTTATTGCGCTCAACGACGACGGTAATCAGCGCGGTGATGGTCGTATGCGTACGCTTGGCGTGTTAGGCCTTGGCGCGCTGCCGCTACTGGTCGTGCTATTTTTATTCTTCCCCCGTCTGCCGCCGCTGTGGTCGGTACAGCTCTCAGGGCAGCAAGCGACGACGGGTGTCTCTGACAGTATGTCGCCGGGCGACTTTGCCAATCTAAGTCAATCAACGGCGCTGGCATTTCGCGTCGAATTTAAAGAGGAACGTCCGCCGCAAGAAGAGCTGTACTGGCGCGGCCTTGTGTTTAGTAATTTTGATGGGATTACTTGGCGACCCAATCAAAGCCGTCAGCAGTGGCAATGGGAGTCTGCTCGGCAGATGCCGCCATGGCTCATCAATGCCTTCGCTACTGCTGCCGATGCGACCAAATTAGCCCCTGTCACTTATGAGATCATCCTAGAACCCACCCAGCAGCGTTGGTTATTTGGTCTCGATTATCCTTTTACTCAGCAGCAAAACACATCGGTCACCTCTGATTTTACTTTACTCAAAGATGAGCCTGTGACTCAGCAGCTACGCTATGATGTGCTGCGTTATGCGCCGATGCGTATCGACCCTGTATTGAGTGATAATGATAGACGTATCAATCTTGCACTACCAAACGACGGTAATCCCAAATCGCGTGCGCTTGCCCAGCAGCTATTTGCCCAAGCTGGCTCAGACCCAGTGCGCTATATGAGTGCTATTGAGCGCTGGATCAATCAAACTGAGTTTCGCTATACGCTCGCGCCGCCGCGCCTGAATCAAAACCGTATTGATGGATTCTTATTTGATACCAAAGCTGGATTTTGTGAGCACTATTCCTCGAGCTTTACCTTTATGCTGCGCGCTGCGGGTATCCCTGCTAGGGTAGTGGCAGGCTATCAAGGTGGCGAGCCGAGTCGCGGCGGTAATGTCTGGGAGGTACGGCAAATGGACGCCCACGCTTGGACGGAGGTATGGCTGGCAGGACAAGGCTGGGTGCGCGTGGATCCGACGGCCTTTGTTGCTCCTGAACGCGTCGAGCAAGGTATGGATGCACTGACACAGTCCCGAGGCGCGGCAATGTTCGGAGACGGCGCGGGCGCTCAGCTGAGCTATCAGCAGTATCAAGTGCTCCAGTCGCTGCGGCGCTTATCCGATCAAGCAAGCTACTACTGGCAAAAGGACATCGTCGGCTACGATCAGGATAGTCAAGCCAGCTC
>NZ_JBQQFC010000423.1:0-1602 GCF_052258445.1 Psychrobacter sp. T6-1 | reverse complement strand
CTGATGACCTTTTCAACTTGGGTCTTTAACGTCTCGGTAGGTACTTCGCCCGTGAGCAAAACTTCACTATTAAAGCTGTCGATACTCATTCGGCTGGTTTGCTGCAGATTCTCTTGTAAACCATAGACATTTATCTTGGCGGTATGTTCAATACTACGATCAAGAAGGCGCTGCGGTATAGTACGTTCAGTGACTGGCACGCCGTATGTACCCTCAGTGCTATTGGTCAAATAGTTCGTCGTACAACCTGTCATCGCTATACTAGTGGCAAATGCTAGGCTTACTATCACTTTGTAAGATAAAGGTTTGGCAGCAGTTGCATACGTCCGTGTCATGGTTTACTCCATAAAGTTATTGGCTTGTTTTAGGACAAATTATTTCTGTGAGATTTTTTGTGATCGCTTAAAATATAATCTTTACTACGTGATGTCATTCTTTATTTATAGTGTATCTTCTTGCTATTTGAAACTTGTTAAATAGTAGCGACGACTTACCAAGCAGTAGTGACAAAGGCGCCTTTGAGCCACTCAGGTACTTCACTATCAAACAAAGTTGTAGTAGAAGGCACAACATCATAAGCTAATACATCAAAACGGCATTCATAATCGGCGAACTTTGGATGCTGCTGCAAAAAGCACTTAGCTGTCTTAATAATCTTTTTTTGTTTAGCTTGGGTTACGCTCATCGCAGCACTACCAAAACCTGAACGCTTACGCTGACGCACTTCAATAAAAACTAAAATTGGCCATGCTACGCCTGCCTCTATCATGACTAAATCGAGCTCACCGACTTTAGGCTGTTGCCAATTTTGAGCGATAAGCGTTAAGCCTTGTATCTGCAAAAACGAGCAAGCTTGCTGCTCAAAGTAGCCGCCTTGACGCTGTTTGGGTGAGGTCAATTGTAGCGGACGCTTGGCAATATTGGTGCTCCTTCGCTCGCTAGTATCACTGGTACTTAGATCAGCCATAATGCTGACTTCCTTGCCTGAACATTTCATAATTATCATAGCACAACATGCTAAACTAGCCATCTTAATACCCTGCATTTATGTTTTAGCACTTTTTTATCTTATTTATCGTCCAACTATCTTGAGGTCTTCATGTCTACTGTCACCGCGATGCCTGCCTGTCTTTATATCATCGCCACCCCTATCGGTAACTTAAATGATATGACGCCGCACGCTATCGATATCCTCAAACAAGTGGCTATTATCGCCTGCGAGGACACGCGCACCTCTGGCAAATTGCTCTCGCACTTTGGCATCAATACCAAAAACAAATCTGGTGACGCTCAAAGCAAGGCAGATGCATCAGACAAAGAGACAAAACTCGCTACAGATACTGACCGTGGACATAACAAATTGTGGGCGTATCACGAGCACAATCATGCCATTCAAACACCCAAAATTATCGAGATGATTCAGCAAGGACACTCGGTCGCGCTGATTAGCGATGCAGGTACGCCACTGGTTAGTGACCCCGGCTACCAGTTGGTGCAAGCTGCGCACGCAGCGGGCGTGAGCGTATCCCCTATCGTCGGTGCTTGCGCCGCTATTGGCGCGCTATCGGTCGCAGGACTGCCCTCGGATCGATTTAGCTTCAT
>NZ_JBQQFC010000422.1:0-1619 GCF_052258445.1 Psychrobacter sp. T6-1 | reverse complement strand
TGCACGTATTGCATAAATTCAGGCATGTTGGTTAGGCGATCTACATCCACTCTCTTCGCGATATCAGATTGACTCATAGTCTCATTCCACTCTGTCATGCCCGGTATCTGCGCCATAATATCCCAGTCAAGCTGTCGGGCTGCAAAAGCGCTAACGATAGTATTGACGTAGTACAGGTAGATATCAGCCATCGTAAAGTGCTCGCCTGCAACCCAAGGTGAGAACTGACTCAAGTGATTTAAAGCGATAATGCCGCGCTCTAATACTTGACGCACCTCCATAGCGATAGGCTTAGGCACTTGCGTACCTGAAAAAGTAAAAGGTATCAGGCGACGGCTTGGCAACTCAAAATACAGCTCCGCTATCTTCATAATTTGGCGTATCGTTGCGCGCTCTTTAGCATCGGCAGGATATAGCGGTGTGTCAGGGTAGGTCTCTTCAATAAAGTCACAAATCACGCTCGATTCTGATAGATTAAACCCATCAGGCATGGTAATAGCAGGTACTTTACCGACTGGACTGACGGCTAGTAACTCGTCACTACTGGGATAGACTAAGTTTTCTTCAAAGGGAATCTCTTTATATAAAAGAGCGTGTTTTACTAAGTTGTAATAGTTGCTCGCAGCAAATCCGTGCAAAGTTATCATAAGTCGTTTTCCGTTATTGATGTTTTTTAATAGTCAAAGCGTTTTTGACATCCCTGTATCGAATACGTCTTAGCATCTGTACTCGCTAAATCAAACCTATTATTACTGGTTTTAATAGGCTTGTATATGCATATAAACGTGAATCACCATTGCTTTTATGACAATAATAAGGCGAAAATGTCTAGATACGTGCAATTAAAGCGGTAAAAGGAGAGGGGAGTTGGATCAACTGCGAGCCATACGCTATTTTTGTAAAGTCGCTGAAACTGGCAGCTTTACCAAGGCGGCAAAGGCGTTTGGGGTGCCACCATCGTCGCTGTCAAGACGTGTGGCTGATTTAGAAAAGAGTCTGGGCGCAACCTTATTAAAGCGCTCAACCCGCATTGTCAAAATGACAGAAGTGGGGCAAATTTACTATAACGATGTGCAGCAGATACTCAGTCAGCTCAAACAAAGTTCAGAGACCGTCCAGAGTTATCAAACCACGCCAATGGGCCGGCTGCGCATTAGCTCCATGGTCGGCTTCGGTGAAAAAATCCTGCTGCCATTGTTAGATGAATTTAGCGCGCTGTATCCAAAGATTGTCTTAGATGTAAGCTTAAGCGATGAGCTGTCCACCCTTGGGCGTGATGACGTCGACATTGCCATTCGCGGCGGTTATGCGCCTAATGAGCGCGTACTGGCGATAAGACTTATGGACAATGGTTTTATCCCTGTCGCAGCGCCAAGTTATCTAGATAACTATGGCACGCCCGAAGACGCAATGGCATTAAAACAGCATCAAGGCTTGTATTTTAAAGCGCCAATAGGGCCAACGCCTTGGCTTTGTTATATAGATAATCAGTGGCATGATGTCTCAGGGCCTGCGGTCGCCATATCTAATAACGGGCCGTAGCTGGCAAAAAAGGCTTGTAGCGGTGACGGTATTTTGATGTCTACGCGCTGGGCGTTAGCCTCATATCTGGAGTCAGG
>NZ_JBQQFC010000421.1:0-1623 GCF_052258445.1 Psychrobacter sp. T6-1 | reverse complement strand
AAAGGAGATGACCTATGAGTGACACTGCAATGGAGTCTACATCGAGCACGCCGATTAGTCGCTACCCTGTACCAGATATAGACAGCTTGCCTGATGATATTCGAGAGCGCATACTGGCAGTACAAGAAAAAGCGGGATTTATCCCAAATGTGTTTTTGACCTTGGCATATCGTCCTGCGGAGTTTAGAGCGTTTTTTGCTTATCACGATGCGATTATGGAGCGAGAGGGCAGCACGCTGAGCCCCGCTGAAAAAGAGATGATCATCGTCGCTACCAGCGCCGCTAATGGATGCCAGTATTGCGTCATCGCTCATGGGGCACTGCTGCGCATATTTGCCAAAGCGCCGCTGTTAGCCGATCAAATCGCGATCAACTACTTGCATGCGCCGATCAGTGCTCGCCAAAAAGCGATGCTGGCATTTGCGATGAAGCTCTCTGGCACCCCAGAACTAATCAAAGACTCAGACTATGCAGATCTTAAAGAGCACGGCTATGATGATGAGGATATTCTAGATATTGCTGGCATCACAGCGTTCTTTGGCTTGTCCAATAGAATGGTTATCGCAATGAATATGCAGACTAATGCGGAGTTTTATACGATGGGGCGCGAACCAAGAAAGTAGCTGTTTATATATCCTCAAACACAAAAAATCCAGCATATACGCTGGATTTTGATGGTTTTAGACTAAATGGTTTTAAACTATAAAAGACTTATTTACTTTGAAACCAAGTATCCGCTTTAGAGCGGGCACTAGCGATATCTGAGCTAGATAGATTCAATGCCAACTGACCGATTTTTCCACGGGCTTTACTACGTACCTTTTCATCGAGCATGCCATCGCGAGCAGCGAGATCATACCACTTATAAGCGTCGACTAGATTTTTTTGCTTTTCATCGAGTAGCGCAAGCGTATAGCTGGCACGGTTATCTCCGCTCATCGCCGCTTTTTCTAACCATTTGCGAGCTTGCTGGATGTTTGGCTGGACGCCTTCGCCGCGCAAGTACATGATAGCGAGATTAAGCTGGGCAGGCGCGACGCCTTGCTCGGCTGCACGCGTATACCACTCGATAGCTTTTGAGGTGTTTTGAGCGACATCTTGACCTTTTTGCAAGCGTTTGGCTAGATAGAACTGCGCATGATCATTACCTTGTGCGGCGCGAGCAGATAGCTCACTGACAGGCATCAGCTCAAAGCGTGAGGTATCTAATGGAATATTAGCAATCAGTTCAGCATTGGCTAAACCTGCACAAGAAAAAAGGGCAGTAAACAAGGCAGCTTTTAATAGTTTCATAGCGGCTCCAAAATAGGGCGGTTAGTTAATGGGATACATTTAGCTTAGAATTTTAAATAGCATTAGTAGCTATATGACCTATAGTGACAGCAACTCATTGAACTATTAAGTGATTTTAGATCCATAAGTAATAGTAAAGCGGCGGATAAAGGTCGTAATTGACAATATTTGATTAGCTTACCATCCAAGGTTACAAAACTCAAATACTAATTACTTGTTTTAACACTGGTTTTTTATTTGTATTTGGTAACAAAGTTATACAGATTCGTATTTGGCACAACAAAGGTAATTAACATTACTGTTATAAGTATAAGTATAAGTATAAGTATA
>NZ_JBQQFC010000420.1:0-1627 GCF_052258445.1 Psychrobacter sp. T6-1 | reverse complement strand
AAGATCTATCGACCTGAGATTTATAATGCCAATTCAAGAGCGGGGCAGGTGTATCAGCCAAGCCTTAAGTACCAAGATTACTCGCTAACGCAAATTGTCTATGACCGCGCGGAGCGTAGCCAGATGGCAGTAACGCAGGGCAAATACACCGAAGATGACTTTATCAAACCGTATCAAACTATCCTTGATGAGTGGGCGGCAAGCTTTGTGCTGGACAATGATAGCGTGAAAAAACGCGCTGCTTAGTGGTCTATTAATGAATATCTTACTTTTAACTATTTGAAATCATTAGTCGTAGGGTGTATTCCATGCACCATGGTGAGTGGTGCTTAAAAAGCACCCTACGCCAAGATAAATGAGATTTAGTAATGATATACAAGAATAAAATATAAGAGAGTAAAGACTATGACACTACTATTACCAACCTCAACTGCAGGCAGCTTACCCAAACCGTCTTGGCTAGCCGAACCTGAGAAAATTTGGTCACCTTGGGCATTAGCAGGGCAGCAGTTACTTGATGGTAAACAAGACGCGCTACGTTTGACGTTGCAGGAGCAAAGACACGCTGGCATCGATATCGTTAGTGATGGCGAGCAGACCCGTCAGCATTTTGTGACGACCTTTATTGAGCATCTCGACGGCGTCGATTTTGAGAATCGTAAAACGGTCAAAATTCGTGACCGCTATGAGGCGAGTGTGCCGACAGTGGTGGATGCGGTGAGCCGGCCCAAAGCCGTTTTCGTTGATGACGCCAAATTCCTGCGCGCGCAGACCGATCAGCCGATCAAATGGGCGCTACCAGGTCCGATGACGATGATCGATACGCTGTACGATAGTCATTATAAAAGCCGTGAAAAACTAGCTTGGGAATTTGCCAAAATTCTCAATGAGGAAGCGCGGGAATTGGAAGCGGCTGGTGTCGATATTATCCAATTCGACGAGCCTGCCTTTAATGTGTTCTTCAATGACGTTAATGACTGGGGTATCGCTACTTTGGAGCGCGCCATCGAAGGCTTGAAGTGTGAAACGGCAGTACATATCTGCTATGGCTATGGTATCAAAGCCAATAACGACTGGAAGAAGACGTTAGGTTCAGAATGGCGTCAATATGAGCAAGCGTTCCCTAAGCTGCAACAGTCATCGATCGATATTGTCTCGCTTGAGTGTCAAAACTCGCACGTACCGATGGATTTAATCGAGCTGATACGCGGTAAAAAAGTGATGGTCGGTGCTATTGATGTCGCCACCAATGATATCGAAACGCCCGAACAAGTCGCTGATACCCTGCGCAAAGTCCTACAATTCGTCGATGCTGATAAGCTCTATCCGTCGACCAACTGCGGTATGGCCCCTTTGTCACGGCAAGTGGCACGCGGCAAGCTTGCGGCGTTAAGCGCAGGCGCGGCAATCGTGCGTAATGAGCTAAGCGCTTAGCATTTCTTAACAAGTGCTAGCTTGTTTACCTGCATGCGTGGCCTCAGTTACAAGTATAATTATATCCGTGTAGGCTGGGCTTTTAATTCAGCTTTTATACATTACAAAGTTACAATGCTGGATTGAGCTGGATTGAGCTCGGTTAAAAAACTAGCCTACAGCTAAGCGCATTTGATAAAAAAGCGCTGATAAA
>NZ_JBQQFC010000419.1:0-1634 GCF_052258445.1 Psychrobacter sp. T6-1 | reverse complement strand
ATTTTGAAGTTAGCACTTAGTACATCCTCACAAGACGTTAAGTTTCTGACAATACTGGGATAGTTTACTATGAAGACCGGCTTAGTCGTCAGATGCAAGGTTTTACACGCGCTGTTAAGAAGCGGTAAATCATCTTTCTGAGAGAATACGATAATGAAAAGACAAACCTACACTCCTGAGATTAAAGAACGCGCCGTTCGTATGCTGATTGAAGCATTAAACGATTACACCTTTATGTGGTCATGTCATAAAAAGCACACTAATGAAACTATACTAACCAACATTCAAGACTAAGCTACACATACTAAAGAGCTTGAACATGAGAACAAGAAGCTTACGTAAGCCAGTTAGATTACAGTAAAATCCGCTTTTTTCGCCCAAGGAGAGATAGGACACACAATCAAGTTGTGGCTCAGTTTATTGATAAAAATAAGTGGGTCTACGGTATTAGAGCAATATTGACTGTGCAATATAGAAAATATGCAATAAACTTATTTTCTACCTTTAATAAAATGCAGCAACCTAAACAAGGGTAAATTATGAGTAATTCAGATAACCACAGTCATCAAGCTCCAGACCCTAAAAATATGAATAAAGCTTTTTATATTGGGATTGGTCTAAATTCTGCATTTACGCTCATCGAGTTTATAGTGGGCTATTCAACTAATTCATTAGCTTTAATCGCAGACGCTAGCCACAACTTAAGTGATGTTGCCAGTTTAATAATCTCGTTAATTGGAATGAAATTAGCACAGAAAGCATCTACTACGCTTTATACCTATGGCTACAAAAAAGCTTCTATAATGGCGTCTCTTATTAACGCCATATTGTTAGTTACAATCGTTATAGGTATTGCGTATGAGGCCTTGGGTCGATTTGATACGATACCGGAAGTTGCAGGAAAAGTTATTATTATTACAGCTCTAATAGGTGTATTTATAAATACTGTTTCTGCTTTTGCATTCTACAAAGGTCAAAAAGACGATATTAATATCAAAGGTGCTTTCTTGCATCTAATGGTAGATGCATTGGTCTCTGTAGGTGTCGTTATCTCGGGCATTATTATTTACTATACAAGTTGGAATATCGTTGATCCTCTAGTTAGCTTGATTATTTCAGTCGTTATACTGTTATCGACTTGGGGTCTACTAAAAGAGAGTATCAAGCTTGCTATCGACGGAGTACCTCAAAATGTTGATCTCAGTAAAATCACTGCTATCTTAGAGAGCTATAATTTTATTCAAAACTTTCATCATTTACATATCTGGGCTTTGAGTACCACTGAGAATGCTCTTACAGTTCATATTGTACCGAAGACCGATATAACGTTTGAAGAGACTATTACTATGAAAGAAAACATCAAGGAAGATTTGGCGCATCAGAATATACAACATGCAACTATTGAATTTGGTACTAAGGCAGATGACAATCAAAAATCGCGTGCATTAAATGAAAGTATCAACTAAAAGATGATAGACCGTATATAGCTATCTCTTTTTAAGTATGAGGCGCGTGCCTTATGTCAACATAATTTTTTCAATCAGTTCTTATGTGATCAATAGTTTAAAACTTTTATATTTACGTGCGTTAGGACGTTACCTAGAAAAAATAAAAAACTTACGCTGATTAAATTA
>NZ_JBQQFC010000418.1:0-1637 GCF_052258445.1 Psychrobacter sp. T6-1 | reverse complement strand
GCAGTTGATGGCAGGTTGAACGATTTGCAAGGTCAGATAAATACTATTGAACTCACACCAGGTCCACAGGGTGAGCAGGGCATCCAAGGTGAACAAGGCATAGCGGGCACTGATGGTTTAAACGGTCAGGACGGAACTAACGGCATTGATGGTCAAGACGGTGCTCAAGGTCCACAAGGCGAACGAGGTCCAGCGGGTCAAAATGGAGTTGATGGTCAAGACGGCGCAATGGGTGCTCAGGGTATTCAGGGTGAACAAGGCATTCAAGGCGAAACTGGTGCTCAAGGCGAGCAAGGTTTGCAAGGCGTAGCAGGTCAAGACGGTGCTGATGGAACTGATGGCATTGATGGTCAAGACGGTGCGATGGGTGCCCAAGGTGTTAAGGGCGATAAGGGTGACAGAGGCGAATCAGGCATCAGTGAAGACGCTAGAGCTAAACTAGTGGAGCAAATCGAAGATAGTAAAGTTCAATTTGTAAGTATCAATAGCTCTGATGACGAAAACGAAGGCAACTCTAATGGTAATGGTGCGACAGCTGATGGTGCGATTGCTATTGGTGTTAATACCAAATCTGCAGGTACTAACAGTATCGCCGTAGGAACAGATAGCATAGTCACTGGCGATCAATCTACTAGCGTCGGCAAAGGCAACATTGTCTCAGGCGATCGCTCAGGTGCGTTTGGTGATCCTAACATCGTTGGCGGTAATGCCAACTATGCGGTGGGTAACGACAACGTCATAGGCGATACGACGAGCAACTCAGTAGTCTTAGGTAGCAACGCTACCGTCGGTGCTACAGGAGCAACAGCTAACAATAATGGCACCCCAACCTTTACTGATACAACGGACGCCTCAAACTCTGTTGCTATTGGTGAGTCGGTCAACGTGCAGGCAAATAATGCAGTGGCTATCGGCTCTAATAGTAGTGTGACTAATAGCAATTCGGTAGCACTTGGTGCTAACTCACAGACTAGTGCGGATAATACCGTCTCAGTAGGTAACGCAAATAACCAGCGCCGTATCACCAACGTTGCAGCAGGTATCAATCCGAACGATGCAGTTAACGTCTCTCAGCTCAATCAAAATCGTGCTGAAGCCTTTGGTTATACAGATAGAAGAATAGATGATCTCGAAGGAGAAACTCATTCAGCTGTTGCTGGTGCTCTCGCCTTTGGCGCTCTACGCTATCCTAATGTCCCAGGCAAAGTAAGTGTTGGTCTTGGTGGCGGCACATGGGAAGGAGAGTCTGGTTACGCAGTAGGTATAGGCTATACTACATCAGATGGACAGTTCTCCATTAGCAGCGCCTTTGGAGGCAGTGGCAGTCAAAATGGTGGTAATGTCGGCGTCAGTTATACCTTTGACTAAATAACCTTTAAGTTAATAAGCAGAATAAGCAAGCTTACCATCAGAAGATAGTAAGCTTGCATTAGCTTTTAATGGAGTAAAAAGTGATAAGGTAAAACATGAATATTAAATTCTTTTCACAAACCCCTTGACCCAACTTTAAACATGCGTATAATGCCACCCAGTCGAAAGGGAAGGCGGATTGAGAATGACTTATCATTCTAACCAACCAGCCAATAGCGAGAAGTTTCAACCTAACTACTTTAGTAATTAGAAATGAAATTTCAAAC
>NZ_JBQQFC010000417.1:0-1655 GCF_052258445.1 Psychrobacter sp. T6-1 | reverse complement strand
CCACTATGGCAAGCTGCAACCGGCGGCACCTCAGTCGCTAGCGTAGATGCCCTACGAGCAGCACAAGGGGAGCTAGGGTATCGTTTTGCCCTGCCTTGGCTGATGATTATCGCGCCTATGCTCGCTGTGCCACTGGCGCAAGTACGACCGCGTCAAGGTCGTTGGCTACGTCTATTCCCCTCGGTGCTGTTGTTTGTCAGTTGCGCACTTGGGGTTATTTCACTCAAAAACGCGGTGAGCAAAGGCAGTGTGAGCGTATGGGCAAACGCTTGGCTGATTTTAGGCTTTATGGCGCTGGCGCTGTATCTCAACTGGGCTAGCCGTATCCAGCATCGCCTGCGCTTTCGAGATCCCGCTACTAGTGACATACAAAACCCGCCGATAACAGGAGGACAGGCCTAATGCGCGCCGCTTCTCCAAAAGATCGCTTGAATAATACCAAACTATCTGTACTGAGTCGTTACGTAAAACTTAATGCGCTACTCGCTATAGTAGCCGCGGTACTAGGCCTTTGGGCGCTACAGCTATTGTTCTCCTATCTCAATGAGCTGGACTCGTTGGATGAGGGCTATACCTTGGGCGCCGCGCTGAAGTATATTTTTTATCGCTCGCCTTATTTTTTGGAACAGTTTATCCCGACAGGCGCTTTGCTTGGCGCCGTCGTTGGTTTAGGCCTTCTCGCCAATAAAAGCGAGCTGGTGGTCATGCGCGCCGCTGGCGTGAGCATTTATCGTATCGTCGGCTGGGTGTTGCAACCAGCACTGCTCTTTGTACTACTGGCACTGGCTATCAATCAGTTTATATTGCCGCAGAGTAATCAATTAGCGCGCGAGATTAACGATAATGATAGCCGCGCGCTTATCACCTCAGTACGTGGCTACTGGACGGTGCAACCTAGGGTCAAAAGCGACGCAAGTGGCAGCATGCAGCCCGATGGTAGCGATATCCTGTACATTGATTATGCTGACGTTGCAGGCAATATCGGCGAGGTCAAGCGCTGGCATTTAGATAATAATGGCAATCTGCAAACCGCAACCCGCGCTGAAGGCGGACGTTATAGCCAGCGCGTCCCTGTCAGTCGTGACAATAACGATGTTGCAAGCGACCAATATCGCTACGAGTGGCAACTCAATAATATGACAGAGCTAACCATTAGCCAAGGCTTTGAGAGTAGTCAAGCCACTGCCGCCTCCGATGTTTTAAGTCTACCTTTTGCTCCAGAATCTGTGTATCTGCTGACCCGTGATGCTGAGGATTTATCACTAACTCAGCTGTATGACCATCGTCAGTTTATGCGCGGGCAGGGTAACCGCTCACTAGAGCATGAGCTGGCATTTTGGCAAAAGCTACTCTCACCATTGTCAATACTATCACTGGTGATCGTCGCTTGTTCATTCGTCTTTGGCTCGCTAAGAACGCATAGCTTAGGCTTACGTATTGTCGTCGCCTTATTGTTTGGCTTGCTGTTTAGCTACTTACAAGATTTGGTTGGCTTTATCTCTTTAGCTACAGGGTTCTCGCCTATGCTGATGGTACTGCTGCCCATCATCGGTAGTGCTGCATTGGGGGTTTATCTGATAAAACGACAGATGTGACGTGAGATCAATACGCAAAAAAACACGCTAAAGCTGATAACTTTAGCGTGTTTTTTTATG
>NZ_JBQQFC010000416.1:0-1662 GCF_052258445.1 Psychrobacter sp. T6-1 | reverse complement strand
GCGCAGTGGTCAGAAGGCATGCTGTGGGTGAGTCCAGAGCGCCACGGCAGCATCACCAGTATTATGAAAGCACAAATTGATTGGATACCGCTTGCACTGGGCGGCGTACGTCCCACTCAAGGCAAAACCTTGGCAGTGATGCAAGTGAGCGGTGGCAGTCAAAGCTTTAATACCGTCAATCAGCTGCGCATTTTGGGGCGCTGGATGCGCATGATTACTATCCCCAATCAATCATCGATTCCAAAGGCTTTTTTAGAATTTAACGACGATAACCGCATGGATATGTCGCCCTTATATCTGCGTCTCGTTGATGTCTGTGAGGAGCTAGTGAAGTTTACGTGGCTCACTCGTGGACGCTCGGCCTATCTGACCGACAGATACTCTGAGCGGGTGGAAAGTGCTGAGGAAGTATCACAGCGCGTCAATCAAAAGTCGCTGTAATCTCTCCTAGTTATAATCAACACGCCGTAAATAAGGTTGCTCCATGCTCGCATTCATTATCTTTATCGTGACGTTGGTTTTAGTGATATGGCAGCCTAAAGGTTTGGGCATTGGTTGGAGCGCGCTGGGAGGAGCCTTGGTCGCCTTGGCTTTTGGTGTGGTGCAGTTATCCGATGTCGGTATTGTATGGGACATCGTTTGGGATGCGACTTTTACCTTTGTGGCGCTTATCATTATCTCGCTTATCTTAGATAGAGCGGGATTTTTTGGTTGGGCGGCGCTACATGTGGCGAGACTGGGCAATGGGCAGGGACGGTTGTTGTTTCCCATGATTGTGATATTGGGCGCGTTTATCTCCGCGTTTTTTGCCAATGATGGCGCTGCATTACTTCTAACACCGATTGTCATCGCTATCTTGCTCCGGCTTAAGTTTTCACCGCCATCGGCATTGGCTTTTATCATAGCGACGGGCTTTATCGCTGATACCGCAAGTTTGCCGTTAGTGACTTCTAATCTGGTTAATATCGTCAGCGCCAATTATTTTGATATCAGCTTTGGACGTTATGCGGCGGTCATGGTGCCAGTCAATATTGTCTCTGTCATCGCGACATTAGCAGTGCTGTGGGTAGTCTATGCGCGCCAAATTCCAACACAATATTCCATTGCCAATCTTAGCGCACCAGAGTCTGCTATCGAAGATCCGCTGGTGTTTAAAGCCGCCTTTTCGCTACTTGCTTTGTTATTGGTTGCTTATTTTGCGACTGAGTCATTAGGTATTCCTATCTCCTTCGTGACTGGCGTTGCTGCGCTGGTGCTGATGGCAATTGCAGGTCGCTGGTGGCAGGGCGGGCGAGATGCGGTTGTTTCGGTGTCTGACGTCGTACGTAACGCGCCTTGGCAAATCGTCTTGTTTTCAATCGGTATGTACTTGGTGGTTTATGGCTTGGGTAACGCAGGACTGACGGCTTATGGTGCTCAAATACTCAACTGGTTAGGGCAGCAAGGCAATATCATCGCCACAGTAGGCACGGGATTTCTTTCAGCGATTGTGGCTTCTATTATGAATAACATGCCATCTACCTTGGTAGGTGCGCTGGCTATCGATAGCGCGCAAGTACCGGCAGCGACTCGCGAGCTGATGATTTATGCCAACGTCATTGGCAACGATTTGGGACCAAAGTTTACGCCCATCGGTAGCCTTGCGACCTTGTTATGGCTACA
>NZ_JBQQFC010000415.1:0-1662 GCF_052258445.1 Psychrobacter sp. T6-1 | reverse complement strand
GCGCAGTGGTCAGAAGGCATGCTGTGGGTGAGTCCAGAGCGCCACGGCAGCATCACCAGTATTATGAAAGCACAAATCGATTGGATACCACTCGCACTGGGCGGCGTACGTCCAACCCAAGGCAAAACCTTAGCGGTGATGCAAGTGAGCGGCGGCAGCCAAAGCTTTAATACCGTCAATCAGCTGCGCATTCTGGGGCGCTGGATGCGTATGATTACTATCCCCAATCAATCGTCTATCCCTAAAGCCTTTTTAGAGTTTAACGACGATAATCGCATGGACAAGTCGCCCTTATATCTGCGTCTCGTTGATGTCTGTGAGGAGCTAGTTAAGTTCACTTGGCTCACTCGTGGACGCTCAGCCTATCTGACTGATCGCTATTCAGAACGGGTGGAAAGTGCTGAATCAGTGTCGCAACGTGTCAATCAAAAGTCGCTGTAATATCTCCTAGTTATAATCAACACGCTGTAAATAAGGTTGCTCCATGCTCGCATTAACTATCTTTATCGTGACGTTGGTTTTAGTGATATGGCAGCCTAAAGGCTTGGGTATTGGTTGGAGCGCGCTGGGTGGGGCTTTAATCGCCTTAGCTTTTGGCGTGGTGCAGTTATCCGATGTCGGTATTGTATGGGACATCGTTTGGGATGCGACCTTTACTTTTGTAGCGCTAATTATCATCTCGCTTATCTTAGATAGAGCAGGATTTTTTGGTTGGGCGGCGCTACATGTGGCCAGACTTGGCAATGGGCAGGGACGGTTGTTGTTTCCCATGATTGTAATATTGGGCGCGTTTATCTCGGCGTTTTTTGCCAATGATGGCGCTGCATTACTTCTAACACCGATTGTCATCGCTATCTTGCTACGGCTTAAGTTTTCACCGCCATCGGCGTTGGCTTTTATCATCGCCACGGGCTTTATTGCTGATACTGCAAGTTTGCCGTTAGTGACTTCTAATCTGGTCAATATCGTCAGCGCTAATTATTTTGATATTGGCTTTGGACGTTATGCGGCGGTCATGGTGCCGGTAAATATTGTCTCTGTTATCGCGACATTAGCAGTGCTGTGGGTGGTCTATGCCCGCCAAATTCCAACACATTATTCCATTGCCAATCTTAGCGCACCTGCATCCGCTATCGAAGATCCGCTGGTTTTTAAGGCAGCTTTTCCGCTGCTTGCCTTGTTATTGGTTGCTTATTTTGCCACCGAGTCACTAGGTATTCCTATCTTCCTCGTCACTGGTGCGGCGGCATTAGTATTAATGGCAATCGCAGGCCGCTGGTGGCAAGGCGGACGAGATGCCGTTGTTTCGGTGTCTGATGTCGTACGTAACGCGCCTTGGCAAATCGTCTTGTTTTCTGTGGGTATGTATTTGGTGGTGTATGGCTTGGGTAATGCAGGACTGACGGCTTATGGTGCTCAAATACTGAATTGGTTAGGGCAGCAGGGCAATATTATCGCTACAGTAGGGACGGGATTTCTTTCAGCAATCGTGGCCTCTATCATGAATAATATGCCATCCACCTTAGTAGGTGCACTGGCTATTGATAGCGCGCAAGTACCGGCTGCCACTCGTGAGCTGATGATATATGCCAACGTCATTGGCAACGATTTGGGACCAAAGTTTACGCCCATCGGTAGCCTTGCGACCTTGTTATGGCTACA
>NZ_JBQQFC010000414.1:0-1665 GCF_052258445.1 Psychrobacter sp. T6-1 | reverse complement strand
GTCACCGCGCAATTCAAGCAGTTGCTTATTTAACTTGTTATGCAGCACAACGATGATAAGCAGCAAAATAGTAAAGCCAAACCAACCTAGCATTGCGATTACCTTTTTTGATAATAAACTAATGATGACGCTATTTTAAGATAAACACAACTTGGTAAATTTCCTTGAACCCATTTATATATAAAATGCTTTGACACATAAAAAAACAGAGCAGGATAACCCTGCTCTGTCTTAAGAAAATAAGACTCTAACAATTCACTTACGACAAATTAGCTTTCATAAAGTCCATCATTTTATCCCAGCTCTCATTCGCCGCTTTTTCGTTATAGCCCAAATCGATATCGTTTTTGGCAGCGCGCTCGTCCGCATGTGGGTTGGTAAAACCATGCTTGGCATTGTCATAGACATCGACAGTGTAATCGGTGCCTGCGTTGTCCATCTCTTTTTTAAAGTCCGCTACCGCATCCATAGAGATCATAGAGTCCTCTGCGCCATGAGCGACGAGTACTTTTGCGCTAAAGTTATTGTCCGCAGGTTGCTTGGGTGCCAAGTTACCGTGGAAACTAGCAACGGCCTTTAATGGCATGCCTTCGCGCGCCATATCGAGGACGACTTTACCGCCAAAACAAAAGCCAATTGCGCCTAGATTGTTACCATCGACAGCCAATTGATCGCTAAAGTCATTTAAGATCAGGCGGCAACGTGACATAAGCATGTCTTGATCTGCAAGTACTTGCTCCATCCACATATTGGCCATAGCAGCATCGCCTGTCAATTTGCCTTCGCCGTATACATCCATGACCACAGCCGCATAGCCTGCTTTTGCTAAACGCTCAGCTACAGATTTTGGATGATCGACCACGCCCCACCATTCTGGCGCGACCATGATACCTGCAACTGGGTTGTCATCTGTGGCGCTCTCTGGGAGTGCTACATAGCTAATAAGCTCGACGTTGTTTTCGGTAGTGCTGATTAACTCAAAAGTCTTAATTGACATTTTATTATCCTTTTTTGTGTTATAACATTTTTAATTAAAAATCATCATTGGTTTGACCCGTACTACCTTAGCGCCCATCTCACTCAAAAACAGCTATAATACTGTAACGCTCTTTATCAAAATGCTACTACAATTTTATGACTATCAATTTACTAAGTAAAAATGCTGTGAGCTTACCTGCGCACTCAGAACCCAAGACTGAGATTTTGCGCCCACAGTTTTGGTCAACCTATACGCTTGATGAGCTAAATCACAGCGAATGGGAAGCGCTGTGTGATGGCTGTGGTAGCTGCTGCTTGATTAAGTTTATGGATAATGGCGATGACGAAGAAGAGGTTGAGTATACCGATGTCGCTTGTAAGCTCATGGACTGCGCCACAGGCTACTGTCAGCACTACGCCACACGCCAGCATTATGTGCCTGACTGTATTCAACTCACGCCCGATAAGGTGCCGACGATGATGTGGCTGCCTGAGCACTGCGCGTATAAAAGGCTATATAAAGGGCAGGCGCTACCAGAATGGCATCTACTTCTGACCCGCGATGCGGTCGCAACCCAGCAGCAAATGCGCGCGGCCAACGTGGGCATAGCAGGGCGCTGCGTATCTGAAACGGGCATCTTGGATGAAGAGATGGAGGATCGCGTGGTAACTTGGGTGACGCCTTAG
>NZ_JBQQFC010000413.1:0-1673 GCF_052258445.1 Psychrobacter sp. T6-1 | reverse complement strand
TGACCTAGACGGTTCGGGAAGTTACGGGTAGAAGTCGATACCGCAGTAGAGTTCGGTGCGATACGTGCTTGGTTACCCATACATAATGAACAGCCAGGCATTTCAGTACGAGCGCCGGCTTGAGCGTAAATGTTGTAATACCCTTCTTCCATTAATTGACGCGCATCCATCTTAGTAGGTGGCGCAATCCATAAACGAGTTTTAAGGCTACCTGCTGGTACGTCTTGTAGCAGTTTACCTGCAGCACGGAAATGACCGATGTTGGTCATACATGAACCAATGAATACTTCATCAATGGTATCACCAGCCACGTCAGCCAAGGTTTTTGCATCGTCTGGATCGTTCGGGCAGCAAAGAATCGGCTCTTTAATCGTGCTCATATCAATAGTCATATCGATAGCGTATTCTGCATCTTCGTCAGCACGCATGAGGCTTGGGTTCGCCAACCACTCTTGCATTTGCTCGATACGACGGCTGATAGTACGCGCATCGCCATAGCCCTCACTAATCATCCACTTAAGTAGCGTGATGTTTGAGTTCAGGTACTCAGTCACTGACTCTTCAGACAAGGTGATAGTACAACCAGCAGCGCTACGCTCAGCTGAGGCATCAGATAGCTCAAACGCTTGCTCAGCCGTTAGGTCTTCTAAGCCTTCGATTTCAAGAATACGACCGTTAAACTCGTTGATTTTGCCTTTCTTATCGACAGTCAAGTAACCTTCTTTAATCGCTTGATAAGGAATCGCATGAACTAAGTCACGTAGAGTGATACCAGGCTGACGCTCACCGACGAAACGAACACGGACAGATTCAGGCATATCGAGTGGCATCACACCAGTCGCGGCAGCAAATGCAACCAGACCAGAACCGGCTGGGAACGAGATACCCATTGGGAAACGAGTATGCGAGTCACCACCAGTACCAACGGTATCTGGAAGTAGCATACGGTTCAACCAGCTATGAATGATACCATCGCCCGGACGTAAGCTGACGCCGCCGCGGTTCATGATGAAATCCGGTAGTGTGTGCTGAGTCTCAACGTCAACTGGCTTTGGATAAGCCGCTGTATGACAGAATGACTGCATGACTAGGTCTGCTTGGAAGCCCAGACATGCCAAATCTTTTAGCTCATCACGCGTCATCGGACCAGTAGTATCCTGACTACCAACTGTAGTCATCTTCGGCTCACAATACATGCCTGGACGTACGCCTTGCAGGCCACAAGCTTTACCAACCATTTTTTGTGCAAGCGTGAAGCCTTTACCAGTATCGGCTGGTTCTTCTGGCTTAGCGAATACGTCTGAATGACCAAGACCCATGTACTCACGAGCACGGTTAGTCAGGCCACGACCAACGATTAATGGAATACGGCCACCAGCACGAACTTCATCAAGAAGTGTCGGTGAATTTAGCTTGAACGTTGACAATACTTCGTCAGAGTCATGTTTAGTGATTTTGCCTTCGTACGGATAGATGTCAAACACGTCACCCATGTTTAGGTTATCAACTGCTACTTTTTCGATTGGCAATGCGCCAGAATCTTCCATAGTGTTAAAGAAGATAGGAGCGATGTTGTTACCTAATACCAGGCCGCCACCACGTTTGTTTGGCACGTTCGGGATGTCTTCACCCATCAGCCACAGTACCGAGTTGGTTGCAGACTTACGGCTAGA
>NZ_JBQQFC010000412.1:0-1679 GCF_052258445.1 Psychrobacter sp. T6-1 | reverse complement strand
GGCACACTCGGTGAGAACCTGACGACTGAGGCGGTCAATGGCCTACCTGAGATGGATGAGAGCAACGTTTGCATCGGTGATATCTTTGAATATGGAGATGACAGCCATAGCGTCCAACTGCGTATCGTGCAGCCACGCCGTCCTTGTTATAAGATCAACGACCAAATCGGGCAGTTTAATAAAGTGCCCAATATCGCCGCTTGGGTGAGCAAACAAGGTATCGCTGGTTGGTATTTCGAAGTGGTACGCGCGGGCATGATTGACGCGGATCTGCCCGTTTATCTAGTAGAGCGTCCCTATCCGTTTGCAACGCTCTCGATGCTATGGCAATTGTCGAACTCAAAAGAGAAATATGCTGCTGAAGTCATTGAGCCTTGGTTAGCGATTGAGTGTTTAGAGGAGAGTTGGAAAGTCGTTTTGGCTAAGAAGATTCGGAAGGATTAATTAGTACTTCCGAACTTTACTTGTGCTAATAATGTTTCATAATTTAAAATGGTATATCTTGATCTATGCTGTACAAACCACGACCGACCTCTTTCATTTCATAACTCAAGTTACTCATACTCATTTTTACATAATCTTCGAAGTCTGTATAAGATGCTGTTGTATTATTACCTACGAGATCAATTCTGTTACCCGATAACCTTGAAAAAACTAAATTATTATCAAATTTCAATGCTGTAGCTATTCTATTATAGACGTCATGAATATTAGACTCAGTGTCATTTATTAATGTCATTTTATGAGCATCTCTTTTTACTTCAAGTTGACTATTAATATGTATCGACCTAGATAGGCTTTGAACTGATGATCTGAGTCCTTTAATCTCATCTAACATATACTTATCAACTGATACTGTTTCCTCGTTAATTATAGGAGTCTTGAAATCTCCAAAATTTTTTAGAAAAGTTGAATAGTTTTCTGGATTTTCGAGATAAGTTTTGTAAGTTTTTTCAATTCTATCTTTTAATTCATCTTTAAATATATCAATCTTATGATGTCTTAAGTCTTTAGGATAGCTTAGATGCTCAATAACTGAAGTATCAAAAGAGTACTGAGTAGCATCATCCTTAATGATTATAGTTGGCTTATCAAACGCTAAGCGCAAGCCAAGTTCAAACATAACATTTGGATTTCTACCACTGATATCACAAACTATCATTGGATTTTCATAAAGGTTTTGTACAATACGTTTATGAATAACTCCAATATCGTCTGACTCACTAACTATTCTAGCTTCAAAACCAGCTCCTCTGATAGCAGATTCTAATATTCTTCTAATATCTTTCCAATGAGATTCAGGGTAACCGTCCATTGAAGATATTGGCATTACAATTCCACATTTTTTACTAATAATAATTTCTTCAGTCAAAACTTCTGTATTATTCTCTTGTTCAGAGTCCTGTGACATTTTTATCCCTCATTAACTTGTTAATATGTAAAATACATCTATTCTAATAAATATTTTAAATTATACATTACTTACAGAGCAATTCATGGCAAAAAACTTTACCGCTTTAGCATTAGCGACCTTCTTATCGCTACCTTTGATAGGCTGTATCACCACTCCCCAACCGCAAATGGCGACGACCGAGACCTTTCGCGTCGATAGCGATACTTATCAATCGCAAGGCAAAAGCGAGCGTATCAAAACTATCGTCCTGCACTATACTGTCTCA
>NZ_JBQQFC010000411.1:0-1684 GCF_052258445.1 Psychrobacter sp. T6-1 | reverse complement strand
ATAAAAAGCGGTCAATAGTTAGGAGACTATATCTACCTATTATAAGCGCATCACAACAAATTGTTTATGGCTTTAAAGAAATGACAAACTGACAAGTATTTAGCAGAAAAATAGCGAATAGTAATTACATGAATATTGATAACTTTAGGCTTAGTTTGTGCGGTGTATGGCTAAATTTTAGTTGTTAATAAGTGAGCAGTCTTAACTATTACTATGCCTTATTAAAGTTGAGCTAATAAATTTTTTAACTTAAAGGTGTTAAAGAAGCAAAATTTATTTTATGATAAGTAACTATATGTAACATAATAGATATGTACCCTAATAACTTAAAGGAATGGTAATGCGACAAAATCGCTATTATAAAATTAATTTTGTTAGCTGGCATTTTGTTATACCTCTTGCGACTGGACTATTATGCTTAGGGATGAGTATAAACTCAGCTCAAGCAGATTTTGAGTCCACTGAAACCTCAGGTCCAGGTACATGTCCCATTAGCCATAAAATGTATTATGTTGGAAATAACCCTCTGCCACCATCTATTGCCGCTTATAGCCCCAAAGCCACTCCAAAAACTCTATCGTGGAATACAGGTACTCTAAGCGATGTCTTCACCTTTTCTGACACTTCGGGTAATGTTGTTTTTCGTCTTAGTTTTTCAGACGTAAGAGACATATATTTAGGTAACAATAGACCAAGATCACCTTTTTTTGGATCATTATCTGGTGTTACGACCTCAGCGATTAACATGTCTCATACCTCTAATAACCCTAAGACCAATCATATTCTAGATATTAGTGTTAACCGTCCTGTTAGTAAGATCGGTTATAAAATTCAAGATCTAGATTCTACTACTAGCGCTAGACGCGTTCCCTATATTGAACGAGCAGATGTCTCTACTAATCAAGGACAATTAACCTTTAATAGCAATTTTCACACTAGAAATGCAAGTCAAGACATTGTGACCGCTCGATCAGGCAGAAATTGCGCAGTTGGCGCCTGTACTATAGATGCTAGTTGGGGATACAATCTTGCTGATGTATTGTTAAATATGAAGCATAGCAACACTTTTAGCCGTAGGAGTGGCGTACACAGTCTTGGGTACTCTGAATTCTACTTTTGCTTAGCACCGCCTAAACTCATCGTTCAAAAACAATTAAATGGTAATAGAGTCAACAGTAATGATCAGTTCCGTATAAAAGTGACAGGCGGGTCTATAGCAGCTAATGAATTTACTACGACAGGCACCAATTCGACAGTCAATAATAGTAGTAGTTCGACACTGAGCTTAAGAGAAAACACCACTTATACGATTACTGAGCAGCTCATCAATAGTGCAACGCTCGCTGACATAGCAAATTATAATGCGACCTATACTTGTAATAATGCTACTACTGGTAGTACGACGACTGTACCTAGCGGTACTATGATTTATAATGCAGCAGAAGGAACACGTTCTTTTATACTCGACAATACTGCCTACGGTGATGAGATTACCTGTACTATTACTAATAGTCCAAATTACATATTCTCAGGCATTGTCTTTAACGACAATGGCGGCATTACAGCAAGCAGCACCACCAGCCAAAACATATCCTCTACTTTTACGAGTAATGCCAATTACTTTAATACAGTCTTTGATAGTGCGACTGAATCTGGCATATATGATGCGAGCATGAGCATACGT
>NZ_JBQQFC010000410.1:0-1688 GCF_052258445.1 Psychrobacter sp. T6-1 | reverse complement strand
ACGTATGCTCATGCTCGCATCATATATGCCAGATTCAGTCGCACTATCAAAGACTGTATTAAAGTAATTGGCATTACCCGTAAAAGTAGAGGATATATCTTGGCTGGTGGTGCTGCTTGCTGTAATGCCGCCATTGTCGTTAAAGACAATGCCTGAAAAGATAAAACTGCGCCTATTAGTAATGGTACAAGTCCAATTGTCCCCATAAGTAAGTTTTAGGCTATTTGGATTTAGCGTTGTCACTGTTGTACCATCTGATCGTCTACAAGTATAAGTAGCATTATAATTTGACAGGTTTGTGGTGCCTGAGGCAATCTCGGTCAAAGTATATGTCTTGGTAGGATCAACTTTAAAAGTCCCTGTTGTCCCTGTGCCAGTAGTAACAGTATTACCTTCTCCTGCTGACGTAGTAGTGATAATACTACTGGTGACTGAAGTATTGTTTGCGTTGTCTATTATCTGAACCCTAAATTCATCTGTATCAGCGTTACGAGAGTCAGACAACGCTTTTGTGTAGATCAATCGTGGCTGCGGCTGATAGCAGTAACCATCAAATCTGATGTCAACAAGCTGATCGCCTGGATCGTTAAACAGTATGCCATCACCGTCATCATCACTTTGGTCATAATAATTTAGATCAGTATTATTGCCATAGGTAATATCCACCTTGACGACAGGCTGATTGAACGCTAATGAGATTTTACAATTATCATCCAAACCGCCACAACTGACACTACTAGTTAAATTTGTTTGCCGATAAGGGGCTGAACTAGTCATCCCAGCGCCCTTAGACTGTAAGACTGGACTGATGGTCGTCCCTGTACTAGTTACGCCTGTAACCGTTGCTTGGTCGAAAAACTCAAAATATCTATTACCAGCGCCATCTCTACCTGCATAGTTTGTGTCTATGTCGTAAATACTAATACCAACATTGGTGAGCGCCTGAGGCTGATTAGAAAACTTATTATTGAAAGTATATGAAACAGATCGTGTGCTTGTTTTATTTGCAAAATCCTGAAAGAACTGAAAAACTTGAATGCCACCAGTGGTTGACGATTGATATATATTGGTGCCTCCAGTGTCTAAGGTGCCACTAGTAGTTAGTGTATTAGACGCTATCAAATAACTTTCATTTTGGATACCAATGATACTTTGATTGCTTTGAGGAGAGGGCGGTGAGACTACTGGCGCTAGATTGGTGTAATCTGAAGTTGCAAATTCATCAGAAACAAAGTTAGCAGGACAGGTAACAGCCGCTAAAGTTGAGCTTGCGCATAAGAGTAGTATAGTTGTACTAGCTATTTTTTTCATTCGACAAAAGTCCTTTTTAAGTGTCATACGTACGCTTTCGCGCATCATAAGTCCCCAAAATCAATTCAAATTTGTAAACGGTTTTCTTACTCATCATAGAATAAAAAATTTGCTTTTGACACCTCTTGATCAAAAATTTATTAGCCTATCTATAATAAGAATGTGATCTACTTAAAGGTTCTGAATTTATTAGCAACTAAAATTTAGCCTTATTCCTCATAGACTAAGCGTAAAGTTATCAATATTCATATAATTACTATTCATTATTTTTTTACTAAATACTTGTTAGTTTGTCATTTTTTTAAAGCCATAAACAATTTGTTGTGATGCGCTTATAATAGGTAGATATAGTCTCCTAACTATTGACCGCTTTTTAT
>NZ_JBQQFC010000409.1:0-1689 GCF_052258445.1 Psychrobacter sp. T6-1 | reverse complement strand
TATCAAAAACGGACGATTGAAATTTGATAAAAATTTCATAGGTTATAAGAGTTAATTACCCTAAAATGGGGGCGCCCTAAACACTCATTAGTGATGCGAATAATACCACTTTGACAGTCATAAACAAAAGCATCTTTGGAAACCTTGCTATGAATAGCCACATGCCCCTGTCTTTATTACTATTAGCTAGCAGCTCACTAATAATGAATTTCAGTTACGCGGACAGTAACTCAAACCTAGAAAAAGCAGGTAGCGTCGTTGCGGTAGCTATTCCAGCAATCGCCTATGGTAGCACCTATTATTTTGATGACAAAAAAGGTCGCGGACAGTTTTATCGATCTTTTGGCACCACTGTGGCGACAACTTATGCGCTAAAAGCCGTCGTTGATAAAGAGCGCCCTAATGCTGAGGGCGATAACTCTTTTCCTTCAAGTCATGCTTCAGTCGCCTTTCAAGGGGCCAGCTTCATCCATAAACGTTACGGATTTGAGTATAGTATTCCCGCCTACATTGGCGCAGGGTTTGTCGGCTACAGTAGAATAAAGTCCGATGAGCATGACGCAGGCGACGTCTTTGCTGGTGCCTTATTAGGCATTGCTAGTAGTATGTATCTCACCAAAAGCTATGATGATAAGTTGCATATTGCCACCAGCCTTGCGCCTGATTACTACGGTTTGAGTCTGCATTATCAGTTTGAATAAGAGGTATGCTCATAGCATTTATTCACACGTACAATGCTAGCTCTAATCATAAAACTCTAGTATAATGCGCAAAATCTATGCCTAAGCGAGTGGACATGATGCGAGTTACCTCTTCACTAATCTGTGAGTGTTGTAAATTCCATCTATGATGTCTTCTCGCTTTTTTGTGGGAAATTTTTGCTCGCAGCCCCTTTATCAAGTAATCATTATTTAATTTAAATGATGCTCCTAAAGGTCTACGCAAGCAGCCCTTTATATAAACAAAACTCGATGGCACTTATCACTAATAGCGGAGGCAATCCTTGAAATCATTGACCCAGACACAAGCAATTTTGGCATTAGCAGACGGTACAGTATTTCGCGGTATCAGTATAGGCAGCCAAGGTCACCGCGTCGGTGAAGTCGTCTTTAATACAGCGATGACAGGCTATCAAGAGATCCTCACAGACCCAAGCTACGCGCGTCAATTGGTCACCCTCACCTACCCGCATATCGGCAATACAGGTACCAACGATGAGGACAGTGAAGCGGGCAATATCGACTTTAAACAGCAGATATGGGCTGAGGGTCTCATTATCCGTGATGCGACAATGGTCACCTCAAACTTTCGTAACACCGAATCACTAAGCGACTACCTCAAGCGTCACGATACCGTGGCTATCGCTGAGATTGACACCCGTCAATTGACTCGTCTTTTGCGTGAGCAAGGTGCTCAAAACGGCTGCATCATGACCGCCTCAAATGGCGAGACCATCAGTGACGATGATGTACAGCAGGCCATCCAACTGGCAAAAGACTTTGCCGGTCTCAAGGGTATGGATCTGGCAAAAGAAGCGACTCATCCAGATGGCTTTGAGTGGACGACGGGTACGTGGGAATTGTCAGACACCCTACTCAACCGCGATGCACCTGGTAGCCATGATAGCGGTACGGGCGGGTTCTATAAGCAGCTTGGTACCCATATCGAGCACAAATACAATGTCGTCGC
>NZ_JBQQFC010000408.1:0-1691 GCF_052258445.1 Psychrobacter sp. T6-1 | reverse complement strand
CCGATGCAAACGTTGCTCTCATCCATCTCAGGTAGGCCATTGACCGCCTCAGTCGTCAGGTTCTCACCGAGTGTGCCAACGCGTACTTTTAAGCCAAATTCTGTATTAATCTGCTCATAAGTCGCAGGCGGCAATTGGTGTACCGCTTTTAGCGGGCCACCGTGATGACGGCGATCGGCTTGCTCGTCTGTGGTCAAACCCATAAAGTCGACGGCGACAGGAGCTTTGATCGGGGCTTTGTCGATGGCGCTCATTTGCTCACGCGCGAATGGCATGGCTTTGCCTGCGCGCACGCAAGTCAAAGTGGCAATATGTAAGGGCAGAGGCTGATTAAATTCTTGAGGTGCTTTCGCTTGCGAAGTCATTGCTGTACTCATGGCATGTCCTAATTGGCGATCTAATAATAGCGCTATCTTAGCGCAATCATAGCCTGCTTTCAGCTCATTTGTAACTTGCTGACGGATTTATAGTCGCGCATAAAAAAGACCAGATAAGTTATCTAGTCTTTTAGTCGTCATCAAAGCTTTGATTATGTTAGCTACGGCGACCCGCTTTCTTTTCACGCGGTACAGCGACCAGTTCAGCCAAGCTCTCAGACGATGACCATAGGCCTTCTAAGTCATAGAACTCGCGCGCTTGCGGCGTCATCATATGGACGACGACTGCGCCTAGATCGATTAGTGTCCAATCAGAGTCATTTCCGCCTTCGCGGCCAAGCGGCATAAAGCCAGCTTTTTTGGATTCAGCGCCGAGACTATCAGCCATCGCACGTACGTGACGCTTTGAGGTGCCATCAGCGATGACCATACGCTCCATAACGTCGGTTAAATCCTCGACGTTGAGTACGGTAATGTTTTTGGCTTTCATATCTTCTAATGAAGTATTGACGAGGTCTAAGCATTGTTTTAAACGCTCGTCGGTCATAGTATTAGTCATAAATAGTGGTCTCTTAAATCTAAAATAAAGGGTATGGGTGCACCGCGCCTATCAAAAGCTACACGGTTAAATAAATAGGGATAAGGCAATTTTAACGGAATTAAGTCTTAGAATATAGCTTATGAGTGATTATATAATGATAAACCGCAGGATGTAGCCATTTAGTGAGCAGAGGAGATGATATAGGGTTCACAGTGTCAATAGTATCATTTATTGGCGCTAGCCGTGTAATTGGCCTGACAGCTTTAGTCAAAGATTGAGATAGTACTTGGCGTATTTGAGTACTCGATACTGATGCTATGGGGCGCAGATCTATATAAATGCGCCCTTGGCTATCGTTTTTCAAGGGCGTGAGCAGATCTTGTATAGAGTCGCTCGTTTGCGCTTGTAGCTCGGTAGGTAGCAGCTGCGTGCTATCTTGCTGAGTTGATAGCTGAGCGTCTAAGACGCTATCGACACGATTAAACACCCAAATATTGACGTAATTTATTAGTGCTAATCCATCCTGCCACTTATCCAAGCTACGCGCGCTGTCCATACCCATAACAAATATCAAGCTATCATTTGGGTAGCGACTACGCAGAGTGCGAACGCTATCGATAGTATAAACGGGCGGCGCTTGCCATAGCTCCAGCTCATCGATGCATAGCGGCGTGCCTTGCAGTGCAAGCTTTAGCATAGCTAAGCGATGCTGAGGGTCTGTGCTATCGGTTTTAAACGGTGAGCGCGCATTGGGTAGTAGTGACAAATGTAGC
>NZ_JBQQFC010000407.1:0-1693 GCF_052258445.1 Psychrobacter sp. T6-1 | reverse complement strand
TGTATAAAATTTATGACAGTAACTTTACTGACTTTTATATTAACTTACAACTGTTAATTAATCTTTATCGTCAAATAATCAATCACATACGCCTGCGATTTTAGAGTATAATATGCGCCGTATACCGTAATAAATACGACAAAATAATTTGAGTATCTGCTCATTTTGTGGTATAAATGTCGGCTTTAAAATTTCTGAATTGATCGCTCTGTCATTTGCCTTTAGATGATGGAGATGTCAGCTCAACCTTCATATAGATTCGTTTGGTGCAAAACGACGATTGCTGTGTCCATGCCGCAAAAACGTCAATATGTCCAGACTGGTATGGGTAGCCCTCATACCTCACAGATTAGGAGTTCCCCATGGCTAGAGTTTGCCAAGTGACCGGAAAGCGCCCTATGGTGGGTAATAATGTTTCGCATGCAAACAACAAGACCCGTCGCCGCTTTTTACCAAACCTTCATAACCATCGTTTTTGGGTAGAATCTGAAAACCGTTTTGTTCGTCTACGTATCTCAACTAAGGGTATGCGTACTATCGACAAACTAGGTATTGATAAAGTATTAGCAGATATGCGCGCACAAGGCCAAAAAGTTTAAGTTTGACTTAAACTTGGGCTAAGTGCTCTGCCACCATTTAAAGGATCGTTGTCATGAGAGATAAAATCAAGTTGGTATCAACTGCTGGTACTGGGTATTACTACACCACTACCAAGAACAAGCGTACTATGCCTGGCAAAATGGAGATCAAAAAGTTTGATCCCAAAGTTCGCCAGCATGTTATTTTTAAAGAAGCAAAAATTAAGTAAGCTTTGTTTCTTTAAAACAAAAAAGGGTTTATCAGTAGATAAACCCTTTTTTTTGCTTAACTTTTACTCAATAGTGTTATTTAGCTATAGTGTTATTTAGCTATAGTGCTTTGGCTCTTTATCGTACACATGCGCATGCCACTGGCTCATCTGCTTTTGCATGATGACTTGAATAGCGGCGTGTATCATATGTTGACCGATTGCTTGAGTATCGCTACCTAGTAATTCTTTAAGCTTTTCTGAGAAGTCTATAGTCATCAGCGGCGCGCCCTCTTTTTCAGTATCGCGCAATAACAGTTTGCCATTATCGCCCTCCACCAACTCCAAGGTCGTCTCTTTAGCAAATCCGTTGAGATGATCGCTACTGTCATGATCCACTTCTATCTCATTATCACTGTCATATGGCATTAATTAGTATCCTTATTATTCCCTGTAAAGTAGCCTCAATGTAACTGCTAACAACGCTAGGGAAAATCTATTATAGTCATACAATGGACGCTTTGACGCGTAATTTCAAGAGGTGTGACACAAGTCTTGTAAACGAGAAAGGTTTTAGCGCCAGTAACGTAATTTGGCTAAAGTAAATAAGAATGCCACAAACATTCCTAGATAATAGGCAAGTTTAAGCTCAAAAGTCGGATCACGAAGTTTAAAAGGAAGAACCAGAGTTGCTGTCGCGGTAGGCAGTATGATGAGCATCAAAAGCCAGCTCTCAAATACACCAAGCCAGCTTTGCAAGCCCTCACCATGACTCAGTGCTGACAGCCCTAATAATAAACAGGCAATGATCAAAGCGATGAACAGACCGTTGGGTAAGTCTTTTGGAAAAATAACATCGGTGATTTTAGTGCGTTGCTTTTGCATGCAAGTGTCCAGTTATGATGA
>NZ_JBQQFC010000406.1:0-1699 GCF_052258445.1 Psychrobacter sp. T6-1 | reverse complement strand
AACGCGTTGACCGATGACTTTCATCCCTGCCAATTGCTCGCCGACATGCAAACCTTTTATGAGCATCGCGGTAGTATCGAGAACAAAATCGTCACTTGGGTTGGCGACGGCAATAATATGTGCGCCTCCTTTATGCAAGCGGCGAATCAGTTCGGCTTTGAGCTACGCGTTGCCGCGCCTTATGGCTTTGAGCCTAACACCGATCTGATGAAACGTTTTTCGCACTGCGTAAGCTTAGTCGAAAACGTGCAAGACGCTGCCAAAGACTCCAACCTTATTGTCACTGATGTCTGGGCAAGCATGGGTCAAGAGTCTGAGCAAAACACCCGCGCGCGCCGTTTTGCGCCTTATCAAGTCACGCCGTCACTGCTTGACAAAGCTGACCCTGATGTCATCTTTATGCACTGCTTGCCGGCCCATCGCGGTGAGGAGATATCGTACGATATGCTAGATGATCCACGCTCAGTAGTATGGGATGAGGCTGAAAACCGCTTGCATGCACAAAAGGCATTGATGGAGTTTTTACTTAAAGATAAGATTAAACTACTTTCTTAGTTTTATGCGTTACAGCGGACAGCAAAAAGGCAGATTACTTATGGTAGTCTGCCTTTTTTAGTAAAGCGAAAAATGTATACTGCTTATTAAAATTCTAACGTTTTAAAGTCTCAACGCCATTACTACTCGCTTTTAGGAGAATATCAGCTTGGTTAGCGGCGAAGATACCATTACAAACCACACCCACAATATTGTTCAACTCTTTCTCAAGCGCTACCGGATTGCTGACATCCAAATCATAGGTATCTAAAATCACATTACCATAATCGGTAACAAAGTCCTCACGATAAACAGGTTCACCGCCTAGACGAGCCAACTGCCGAGCAACGTAGGAGCGTGCCTGTGGTAATACTTCGATTGGGACTGGGAATGCGCGACCTAGAATATCGACACTCTTACTCTCATCAACCATACAGATAAACTTATTGGACGCTGCAGCGACGATTTTTTCACGAGTCAGTGCACCACCACCGCCTTTAATCAATTGTAAATGGGCATTAACTTCATCAGCACCATCGATATAGACATCAAGTGTGCCTGCAAAGTTTAAATCAACAATCTCGATGCCCAATGCTCTGAGCTTGTCTTCAGTGACCTGCGAGCTGGCCACCGCGCCAGCAAGCTTGACCTGCGGCAATAGCTCAATCAAACAGTTCACCGTACTGCCTGTCCCTACGCCAAGTATCATATTATCTTCGATATAACTTAGCGCCGCGCGGGCTGCGGCTTGTTTTTGTGCGTGCTGATCACTCATCATAAATCCTTGGCAGAATAAACGTAACGTCTAAAAAATTAAAGTCTATAAAAGGTAAAATGCGGCTATTATAACTGATGACTTTGATACATGTCAGCGTAAAACCAATTCTAATAATGAGGTATTCTAACCGTAACTGATATCCTTTAAATGACTTATAAATAGCTTCTCACTATTTTCTCAATAACTCGGTAGCATTGGCAACCAAAACACCAAAGCCAACAGCGTCGCTAACAATACTGGCGGCGTGATAAGCAGGCCGATTTTCATATACTGCCCCCAGCTGATTTTATAGTCCTTCTCTGCCAACACATGTAGCCATAACAAGGTCGCAAGGCTACCGATGGGCGTAAACTTTGGTCCCAAATCGTTGCCAATGACGTTGGCATA
>NZ_JBQQFC010000405.1:0-1707 GCF_052258445.1 Psychrobacter sp. T6-1 | reverse complement strand
AATCCAAGTACCCAGCCGCATGTCACTCTGCAACGTTTTCAGGATAATGCTCATGCAGATACTCTAGAGTCTGCTAGTGAAAATAACAGTGACAGTAACAGTGATGAGACGCTTTATACCACGACTGGTGGCTGGGCAATGACTCGAGCTGACTTGACGTGGTTTGCCGATCATCAGCTAACCGCTATTCATTGTCCTGACAAAGTCGCTGCGCTGATCAAAGACGGTGATGAGTTATTAGACGCTCAAATCTCCAAGCAGTTTTATCAAGCAAAAGGCGCGACTGTTATCATGCAAGAGGGCGGCGATCATCGCTTTAGTGATTTTGCGCAGCACCTGCCTTTAGTGATAGATATTGTGCAGCAACTATCATCTTAAAATACTATATTTTGCACGCGCTAGAATAAACGACATTATATGACGTAAGCCTGTAACTATCAGCCTTTAACGTGCGGTTTTTGGTTATAATAAGGACATAGAGTTTGTAGATATTAAGGAAAGCATTTTGAGTCAATATAATGCGCAATCGTTAGAGATTTTAGAAGGCCTTGAGCCTGTCCGCCGCCGTCCTGGCATGTATACCGATACCACCCGTCCCAATCATTTAGCGCAAGAAGTCATCGATAACTCGGTTGATGAAGCGCTGGCGGGCTATGCCAAAACCATAAAAGTCAGGCTTCATGAGGATGGTTCGTTATCGGTCGAAGATGATGGCCGCGGTATGCCAACAGATATCCATCCTGAATTTGGTCAGTCGGGTATTGAAATTATCTTAACTCGCTTGCACGCCGGTGGTAAGTTTTCGACCTCAAACTATGAGGTGTCAGGCGGTTTGCACGGCGTTGGCATCTCTGTCGTCAATGCCTTGTCTACACGTGTGGAAGTGACGGTGTGGCGTGATAGTACTCAATTCGACATGGCATTTGAGAACGGTGCGCCAGTGACGCCATTGACCGAATCGGTCAGTCCCAATAAGCGCAAGCGTGGTACTAGAGTACGGTTTTGGTCAGATAGTACCTTCTTTGATACACCTAAGTTCAATATCAAACAGCTCAAGCACACCTTAAAGGCCAAGGCGGTTTTGGCTGCTGGACTCACTATTGAGTTCACAGATGAGATCAATGATGAAAAGATTGTTTGGCAATTTACCGATGGGGTGGTTGAGTATCTAACCGAGCAATTAGATGGGCTTGAGACCCTACCGCCAGAGCCTTTTTATTATAATTATGAAGCGACAGGTAGCGAGCGCGCCGGCATCACCTTTGCACTGTCTTGGTTACCTGAGGGCGGCGTGCCCATTCAAGAGAGTTATGTCAATCTCATTCCAACCGCTCAAGGCGGCACCCACGTAAATGGGCTGCGTACGGGTATTTTAGAAGCGCTGCGTGAGTTTTGTGATATTCACAATCTATTGTCGCGTAACGTCAAGCTTACCGGTGAGGATGTCTGGGATGGGATTAATTATATCTTGTCGCTCAAATTCTCTGAGCCGCAGTTCTCAGGTCAGACCAAAGAGCGTCTCTCAAGCCGAGAAGCGGCAGGAGCAGTACAAACGCTTGCCAAAGATGCGTTTAGCTTATGGCTCAATCAGCACGCAGATTTAGGCGCTCAGATTGCAGAATTAGCGATTAATAAAGCAGGACGCCGCCTAAAATCTGCTAAAAAAGTCGCACGTAAAAAAATCACTCAAGGTCCAGCGCTACCGGG
>NZ_JBQQFC010000404.1:0-1754 GCF_052258445.1 Psychrobacter sp. T6-1 | reverse complement strand
AAAATAGCCAAAGCCTGAGTTTGCTTGCCAAGTTGGCGCGACAGAGCGGTAAAGCTAGTCTTAGCCCAGCCCTTAAAGTAGCGTGCTTGAATCTGCGCGTAAGCGTCGTCGTAATTGATGAGGGTACTGTTATCCGTTTTTACTTGTAGCGTATCAATTGAGTCTTTATCTGCTTGCACAATCGCTTGGGCATTAGACTCAACACTGTCATATGGCAGCCAGCCGATATAGTTGTGCAATCGCTCTGGTAGCTCTAAATTTTTGCCACTGCCATTAAGCCATTGAGCGCAAGGCTTGCGATCGTCGTCTTGGCTTCTACTCGAATCTTTAAGCACCATATATAACTGCTCACTAGCTCGGGTAAAGGCTACGTAAGCTAAGCGGCGCATCTCTTCATAATTCTCATCGGTTTCAAACTGCGCATAGTAATCCTCAGCCTCTTTAGCAGCCTCACCTTTAGCGGACTTAAATGATTTGCCCTTACTAGTAGATAGGCGGCGCTGCGTCTTTTGCTCTTGTATATGGTCAAACAAAAACAGGTTATGCTTGCTACGAGCACCCGCCTTTGGACTGGCGCTATCCATACCGATGACATAGACCACAGGGAACTCAAGCCCCTTTGACTTATGAATCGTCATCAATTGAACACCAGATTCAGTCGGTAGGGGCTGCTGCTGCGCCCATTCGGGAGTACGGCGACTATTCATGTTCTTCTTAAACCAAGCTATTAGCTCATGCTCGCCGATATGCATACCATGCTGCGCTAATATATCTAGTAGATGGCGCAGATCCATGAGATGACGGGCACCCTCCTTGAGCTCTGCTAGAGCCACCCATATATTCTGATTGTCTGTGCTACTCGTGGTCATTGGATTACGCGCAAACAGATAATGTAGCGCGGATAAGATACCGCTACTCTGCCAGTACGCCGCCGCCGTCTTGATATAGTTCTGAAAGTCTTGATAGCGCCGCTTTAGCGCTGTCTGCTCTGAGTGAGCGCTTGCTGACTGTAAAGCGTCAACCTCCTCATCGACGCTTAGCATGAGGTGCTGTACCTCAACTAGGCTCAATTGATAAAAATGACTGGTCAATACCCGGTTCATAATATCGCGGCGATGTGGTCGTATCATTACCTCTAGTAAAGCCGCTAAGTCAACAGCGATAGCAGTATCAAAGACATTGCGCTCTGCGGTTTCAAGAGTCGGTACGCCAAGCTTGCTCAGCATATCTTCTACTTGCTTAAGATCTTTTTTGCGCCGTCCAAGCACTCCGATGTCACTAGGCTTGAGCGCTCGTCCCTCTAGGGTTTGCCCGCTTGCCAGCAGGGCGGCGATATGTAGGGCGGTAAGCTCGCAGTCATTGTGCTTGGCATCTTTAGATGATGGCAGGTGAATCACGCTCACTGGCTGGTTGGGCATAATCGCGGCTATTTGAGGCGATAGCTCCTGAGCGATGGGCTGCTGCCAAGATAGGCAAACCTCGGTTTTGGCGGCGGTAATGTGCTGATAATAGATGCCTTTACCCAGCTGCGCTAAGTGATCGGCTGCGCTTTGTGTTGACGCTTGTAGCTGACTATTCTCTACCTGACTGTCCTGCGCTGGTGACGAGCGGCCAAACCAGTAATTGAGGGCGGTGATTAAACGCTCATTTGAGCGTCTATTGATGTTTAGGCTCATGCGCTGCTTGGCTGCAAACAGTGTCTTCATAGCATTATAGTTAGCAACATCGCCGCCACGAAAGCCGTAAATGGCCTG
>NZ_JBQQFC010000403.1:0-1754 GCF_052258445.1 Psychrobacter sp. T6-1 | reverse complement strand
AGGGTTTTAATAAATCCCTTATGGTATAGTTGAATTAGATAGTAAATAGATTGATTATTTATATTTATACGGACGTTTGAATTTTCTACGGATGGATATGTCATTAGAAGGGCATGCAATGACCTTTTGAAACCTTTAGTCAACTAGGAGAAGATGTGTCTAGTCTTTCAAAAGCTAATCAATCAAAAGACGAGCTATCAAAAAATAATAATGTCGGACAGAACCCTATTTCTTGGTTCATCTTTGGCCTTATGGCCAGTGTTACTTTTATCGGTATTCTCTCAGAGCTGATGCCTTCTGGTATTTTGCCGCAAATGACGGTAGGTCTTGGTATCGAACAGACCCAAGTCGGATTTTTGGTTGGTATCTATGCGCTCGCATCAGCGATTTTTGCTATTCCGCTCATCAGTATGACGCTGTGGGTGAATAGGAAGATTCTACTGCTAATGCTACTGGCAGGTTTTGCGGTCTCCAATATCGTCGTCGGGCTCACTTCATCTTATTCGCTTATTGTTGCCATGCGTATTCTGGGTGGTATTTGTGCTGGTATTATGTGGCCGATGATAGCTGCCTACGGTACCGCGCTTGTGCCAGAGAATATGCATGGTAAGGCAATCACTATCATCATGGCAGGTAATACCTTTGGTGTGAGTTTAGGTCTGCCGATTATGACCTTTATCGGGACGCAAGTGGGCTGGCGCACCTCCTTTATCGTACTCGGTGTACTAGGCGGGGGTCATTGCGCTATTGGCGATGAAGTTTTTACCTTCGGTAAAGGGCGAGAAACTGACGCAAAGCAATTCCCCAATAGCCGTGCTAAAAATACCTGGCGTTTGGATAGTCCTAGCCCTTACTTTCTTGGCAGTCGTTGCTCATTACAGTACCTACACTTACATTACCTTATTGGTAGAAACTATCGCCTTTACTGGCGGCATCAGCTTAGCCCTGCTGATCTTCGGTATCGGTTCTGTCATCTCAGTCATACTATCCGCCAAGATTATCGATACGCACCTGCGCGGTTTGATCGTCAGTATGCTGGCTTGTGGTGTAATAGCTATGGGGTTATTCGTCTTCTTCAGAGGAATGAATGGCTTCTCGCATTTTGCCTTTTTACTATGGGGACTAGCATTCGGACCTTTGGTAACGATGTTCCAAACAGCAGTCAGTCACCAAGTCACCGAAGCAAAAGCTGTCGCGACTTCCGTACAATCAAGTGTGTTTAACTTCTCAATTATGATTGCCACTTGGCTTGCTGGCTTGATTTTGGTGCATATGCCAGAGACAGGCGTCTTAGGTATTGTGTATCTATCCATTCTTTGTTTCGTTCCTGCCATCATCATTACCTTTATCTCTAAGAAAACATTGGATGCGCCTACTGTCGGGTAGCGTTCAATGAAGTAGCTTTTAATAAAATAATGTTCGATCAGCAATTTCAATCAATAATTATTTAATAATAATAGGAGTTTGTCATGATTAAGTTTACCAATGCCAATATCTATCGCAATAGCGATGCTACTGAGATTTTGGTTAAAGACGGTGTTATTCAGCAGATTGGTAAGGGCTTGCCTGCTGCCGAAGAAGAGATTGATCTCAAAGGTCGTTTGATCGTACCGCCTTATGTAGACTCGCATCTGCATCTTGATTATGTCCACACTGGCGGCGGCGATGATGCCAAGAACGCCACAGGTACCTTGTTCGAAGGTATTGCTCGCTGGCACGATGTCAAAAAGACGCAAACTTTTGAAGATGCTAAA
>NZ_JBQQFC010000402.1:0-1757 GCF_052258445.1 Psychrobacter sp. T6-1 | reverse complement strand
CCATGACGCTTGCCGACGGCGACGATCTCTAACATCATCTTATTGAGCTCATCGGCCTGCTCTTTGCTATTAAACGGCACGCCACTGGTAAAGGCTTTGTCCTCAGCCATAATCGTGCGCATCATCTTCTCTAAATCCTGACCGAGCGCTGCCACATCGACCTGCGAGCGACCATGCGTCATCTCCATATCGATCATATTGTGCGCCATAGCCTGATAGTCATTGTCTTGCAAGGCTTGCATCATGCCCATACAGGCGCGCCAGCTTTCAGCCTTGAGCTTGCCGACGATACCAAAGTCTAAAAAGCCGATACGCCCGTCAGTGAGTAGCATTAGATTGCCCGCATGTAAGTCAGCGTGAAAGCTATTGCATAGCATAAGGCTTGCAAACCAAGTATTCAATGTATCTGCCATCACCTGCGCAGGATCATCACAGTACTGACGCATAACAGATTCGTTGATCATAGAGACGCCATTGAGTCGGCTCATGGTCAACACGCGCTTGGTAGTCAGCTCATCATAGACGGTCGGCGCGATGACTTTTGTATTGCCCGATACCGCTAGGAACTGCTGAAAATCACGGATATTTTGCGCCTCAGCGATAAAGTCGGTCTCAGCGAGCATACGCAAGCGAATCTCGTCGATAATAGGTGCGATACTGGCAAACCTCATCGAGGGCATCAGTAGTTCAATGATTTTGGTTACCCCATGCAAGACCCCAAGATCAGTCTGCATAATAGTTTCGACATCAGGCTTTTGCACCTTTAGCACCACTTCATCACCATTATGCAATCGCGCAGCATGTACTTGCGCAATAGAGGCTGACGCTAACGGCTCTGTTTCGATATGAGCAAATAGATCGCTCAAGCTTTGACCGTTAATCGCCAGCTCATCGCTCAATACTTGCTCGATATACTGGTATGAGAGCGGCGTCGTTTGATCTAGGCAATCTTGAAAAGCCTCAACGTATTCACGCGGGAATAGCGACGGCGTACTAGCGACGAACTGCCCGATCTTGATATAAGTGGTACCTAATTGCTCAAAGGTTTCTTTGAGCATCTGCGCGTCAGGCTTCTCCCCTTTAGCAACGCGAAAAGCAGATAGACCTGCGACACTTGCTGTTTGACGTACACGGTTAGCGACATTGAGAGTATGTTTTAATAAATGCGGACGATGTATTTTCATAAAAGACAACTATTATTAATGAGCAAAGCTTACTAGCCTGCAATAAAAAATCAGTAAGTGATGATATGGTTAAATAGATACTGCCAAATTTAGGATATATAGTGAGCATTGAGGTAAAGCGTATCTTGGACAGAAAACACTTGAAGCTACAGGTGTTCTGAGCTACAGGTACCCAAAGCTACAGAGGAAGCGACTTTCTCATATTAAAGCTAGGCCGTCAGTAAGTTTTTAGTTAATAGCACTTACGTCACTAATTAGGCGCTAGCGACATTTGACCTAGAGTGACGCGCTCATTGCCGCCGTAATCTTGAATGGTTTGTACGGCTTCAAAACCCTTTTGCAAGAATATATCTCGTACCACAGACCCTTGATCATAACCATGTTCAACAGCCAACAGACCACCTGCTTTTAGATACTTAGGTGCACCCTTTACAATCTGCGTGATATCAGCCAGTCCAGAATCGGGTGCAGTTAATGCACTGATAGGCTCAGCGATTAAAGAGGTTAAGTGCTCGTCTTGTTCATCGATATACGGCGGGTTTGAGACAATAACATCAAACGACAGCGCGTCAT
>NZ_JBQQFC010000401.1:0-1769 GCF_052258445.1 Psychrobacter sp. T6-1 | reverse complement strand
GAGGGCTTTCGCAAGTGGCAGCAGTTCTCACAAGATACGCCAGAGTTCCATGTCGGCAGCATCATCAATAGCGGCACTGTAACCGAGCTATCACAAGATATTATCGATGCCTATAACGCGCCCTTCCCTGATGAATCATTCAAAGAAGGCGCAAGACAATTCCCCGTGCTCGTACCGACTACACCGGATGACCCTGCCTCAAGTGATAACCGCGCAGCTTGGGGCGTACTTAGCACATGGGATAACCCTTTTATCACCTTGTTTAGCGACTCTGACCCTGTTACCAAAGGCGGTGATAAAATCATGCAAAAGCTCATACCAGGTACTCAAAACCAAGCTCATACGACTATTACCAATGGCGGTCATTTTTTACAAGAGGATCAAGGCGAACCATTGGCCGAGCTGCTAGTTACCTTTATCGCTGACAATCCCTAGTATTAAACTATTTAATATTACCTTAATATCAAATCATCTTGCATGACGGCGCGGCATCTTGATTACAGATGTCGCCCTTTGCCGCGTCACTGTTTGAACTATTTGAACCTCACATCAGCGCATGTATCTTCCTGTACACTTTAGACAGTAGATTTATATCCATATATTGATAATCAAATGCGCTTAGCTTAGTATCCTTCTCATAAGTGAACTATCAACATTTAATACATTTAAACTTAATTAAGGATAACAAGCCATGTCAAACAATGATCCCAAAAACAGTAACGATAACAATGTAAAAAAAGCGACCGATAATAAAGCCGTCGTTGGCGTAGAAGTCGTCAAAGACGATACCGTAGTATTTGAAGACGGTAACTTTGATGAGTACAATGCTGAGCATGATTATCAAGAAGGCAAGGAGCAAGACAAAAAAGCTCAGGACGATAAAGCGAAAACCACCCCAGCTCCAAACAAAGCCGATAGTGCGACCAAAAACGATAAGCCAGCGGCCGATAAAGCTAAAAATCAAGACAAGCCCCAAAACCAAGAAAAGACTCAAAGCACAAGTAAAGCTAAAGATACTGACGCTAAGAACGAGTCAGATAATAAGAGCAATACTCAAAGCGCTAATAAAGATAAAGAAGCGGATAACGTTGAAGCCTCTGTAAAAGAGCAAGCCCCTAAAAAAGACGATAAATCAGCAAAAGCAGAAACTGCTAAAGACGATAGCAAAGATGATGCTAAAGACGATAGCAAAGCTGATAAAAAACAAGCGCCGAAAAAAGCGAGCAAAGCTACCAAAGCAGAAACCGCAAAAAAGGACAGCGAAGCTAAAGCTGACGATGCTGCCCAAAAAGAGACGTCTAGCAAAAGTGACAAGTCTGATAAAGCTGCTGAGCAGAAGAGCGACGCCGAACAAAATGACGCTGATAACCAAGCGCAGTCTGATGAAGACAACGCTAACATGTCGATGGCAGGTCTCTTTCAGTGGGCCAATAAGCTCAGAGAAGACTTTATGTCAGAAGCAATGGGCATCACCAATGGCGTCACTGAAAAAGCCACAGCTATGACGCTAGAGCGCTTAATCGCTATGGTAGATATGGAACTGGCTGCCTTTGATAAAAGCGTAGATGTCGCCAAAAAACTCATCGCCAATGTAGAAGAAGAGCGTAGTAAGATCGCCAGTAGAAAAGAGAAGTATCAAAGCATGATTGATGATCTAAACCAAGAGTAACCGTTTTATCTTGTAAGTTTAGAGTGTGATAAATCCAATGTTAGGCGTTTATTTAAGCGTTTAGCATTGGATTTTTTTATGCGTTAAAAGTCATAGTAAA
>NZ_JBQQFC010000400.1:0-1774 GCF_052258445.1 Psychrobacter sp. T6-1 | reverse complement strand
GATAAAGACAGCAACGCGCTACCTATCGACCAAGCGCCCAATCCTGAGGTGTGGGAATTACCCGAAAAGTGGATTATGAGTCGTCTAAACTCCAGCATCAAAGACATCCATCAGCATTTTACCCAGTATCGTCTAGATATGGTCAGCCAAGATATCTATGAGTTTATCTGGAATGAATACTGCGATTGGTACGTTGAGCTTGCTAAAGCCAGTCTCAATGATGACTCGGTAACAGACGCGCGCAAAGCCCAAATCCGCTACGTGCTCTTGCATGTGCTCGAGACTGCCATGCGTTTTACCCATCCGATCATGCCGTATCTGACCGAGCAGATTTGGCAGACCATCGCGCCGCTACTGGGTCGTAAAAACACCGATAGCATCGTTATTGCCGACTATCCACAAACCGATAGCGCCCAAATTAGTGAACAAATTGAAGCGGATATGGACTGGCTACAAGAGCTCATCGCTAGCGTCCGTAATATTCGTGGTGAGATGAAACTGGGTAACGCGGTACGCCTGCCAGTGCTGCTACAAAATATCTCTAGTGATGAAGATGCGCGTCTATCACGTATCAAAAACCAGTTTAAAGCGCTTGCCAAAGTAGAGAGCTTAGAGATATTAAAAGAAGGCAATGACGTACCATTGTCATCATCAAGTATGGTCGGGCAGCTACGTGTACTAGTACCGATGAAAGGGCTAATCGATCCAACGGCTGAGCTTAATCGTTTGGGTAAATCCTACGAGAAGCTGCAAAAGCAAGCCGAAGGCATCGCGCGCAAGCTGGGTAATGAAGGCTTTGTCAGTAAAGCACCTGCAGAAGTGGTCGATGCTGAGAAGGCGAAACTGGCTGAGCTAGAAGGGCAGTTGACGGCGATGACAGCGCAGATGGAAGAGTTGAAAGCGTTGTAAATAAAGCGTAAATATCTATAGTAATGAAAGACGCTGTCACACTTGTGATGGCGTTTTTTATTGTCTACTGATTAGTTCTCTAAAGAACTCTTAGTATTGCCAAATACTGAATATTTGTGTGCTACTATCTAGATTAGTGTTGATTCTGCTAAACTAACAGCCTGTTTTAATTAGATAAGTGCAAAATTAATCAAAAATTTAAAGGAATAATAACTTATGCAATTACATGCTTATACAAGAACTATTTCTGATTTGTTTTCGGTGCAAAAAAATATATTGTTCCTCGGTTTCAGAGACCTTATTCTTGGAAAAAAAGCCATATTGAGGAACTTTGGGAAGATATCACTAATAATATAACTCTTGAACATGGAGTTTTTCATCATTCTGAATACTTTATAGGTACTTTAGTTTTGGTGGGCGACGATAAAAAAACGAACCTTTTAATAGTTGATGGTCAACAAAGATTAACCACTATTACGATATTGCTTTCTGTGCTTTGTAGAAAATTTGATAGTTTATGTGAAACTAGAAAGTCTGAAGCTATTTATAATAATTATATAATTGGAGAGACGGATGATGGAGATACTTATTTTAAGTTGGAAAATGAAAGTCCAAAACCGTTTCTCCAAAATGAAATACAGCATATAAAAAAGATGGATAGAAGTGAAGCAAGTACAGATGAAGAAAAAAACTTACAGAATAACTTTGATGATTTGTATTCCTATATTTCAGCTGAAAATCTTAGCTCTACCTTTGGTATAGAACAAGAAGATAAAGTGGCATATGTGGATGCCTTAGTTGCTATACGCGAACAGGTTTTAAAACATCTTAAAGTAATATATATAACTGTTGAAGAGGAAGAAGA
>NZ_JBQQFC010000399.1:0-1790 GCF_052258445.1 Psychrobacter sp. T6-1 | reverse complement strand
ACTGAGGCGGCGTCATACTGTAGCGGTCCATCAACGGCTAAGTCAGGCGCACGCTCACGGACGATTTCGGTTGCCTTGATGACTTTTTCAACGTCAGCGCCTGTGCCTGATGAGCCTGTTGAGTAGCTGATCATCGCCACTTTGGGATCGATACCAAAGGCGGCAGCCGACTGCGCTGATTGAATAGCAATCTCAGCGAGCTCTTCTGCGTTCGGGTCAGGGTTGATGGCGCAATCGCCATAGACGACCACTTGCTCTGGTAGCAGCATAAAGAATACTGACGATACTAGTGAGTATTGCGGCGCGGTCTTAATCAGCTGAAAGGCTGGGCGTACAGTATTAGCCGTAGTATGAATCGCGCCTGAGACGAGGCCATCGACTTCGTCCATTTGCAGCATGATCGTACCCAAAAATACCGTATCTTCTAATTGCTCAGCGGCAACCTCTGGCGTGGTTTTGCCTTTACGGCGCTCAACGACAGCGGCGATGTATTTATCCATATCGAGGCTGGCAGGATCGAGAATCTCTAGGCCTTCTGGCAGAATTAAATCGCGGTTTTTGGCGACTAATTCAACATCACTACGCGTCGCTAAGAGCACGCAGTCAGCGATACCGCGGCTTTGACAGATACAAGCGGCCTCAACGGTGCGCGGCTCAGAGCCTTCTGGCAGTACAATACGTTTTTTGGCTTGCTGCGCCTGCTTGACCACTTGATGACGAAAGGCCGCTGGAGACAGACGCGGCTTATGATCGCCGCTAAATTGCTCTTTGATCCAAGCCAAATCTAAGTGCGCCGCGACATAACGCGTGACATCGGTGGCGCGCTCGGTATCATCACTTGGGATCTCAGCACTCATGTGCAAGAGTTTTTGTACGGTCTCAAAGCTATCGGTTTCGACGCTCATCACAGGAATGCCCGTCTTTAGGGCTGATATCCACAGTTCTGCGACAGTAGCGTTCGGTGTCACGCCGCCCGTTAGCACCAGACCTGCTAAGGGTACGCCATTGATACACGCCAATCCTGCGGCAAGGAGCAAATCATCACGGTCGCCTGGAACGACGATCAGCGTGCCTCGATTAAAGACTTCATCAACGCGGGCAATAGAGCGCGCGGTTAGGCTGATATTATTGATACGGCGGGTTTTGGCATCGCCAACATTGAGCCAAGTGGCATCTAATTCGGCGGCGATATCCCAAGTACGCGGCACTGACAATGTATCGCTAAAAGGCACGACACCGATCAGGCGAAACTGCTCACTATCAAAATGCGGCGATAAGCGCTGTACTTCTTGAATGTAGCTTTGATCAAGCTCAAACACCGCCTCGCCTGGGGCCACAGGTTGATTGTCATAGGTGTTAGGCACATCAACACGCATCAAAATACAGCCAAGGGTACGCTCGCTTGCAATACCGCCGAACTCACGCGCATGGACGTCGAGCTTGTCCGCTAGGTGCGCAGGATTGTTGATATCAGCATCGCTGACAAAGATAATTTTGGCATCCAAAGCATGAGCAATAGCGCGGTTGACTTGCGAGGCATAAGAGGCCTCTGTCGTTGAGACTAGGCCTTCACAAATGACAACATCTTGATCATCGCCGATACTATGGAAGCTACCGATAACCTCTTCCATTAGCTCATCGATATTGCCGTCACCGATCATACGTAGTGCGCGCTGACGCCCGATAGATTTAGGCGCTTTTAGACCAAAGGCATGCATAGCAAGTGCGCTTGAGCTATCTAAGCTCTTTTGTTTATCTAAAGTATCATCTTGCAAAAACGGCTTCATAAA
>NZ_JBQQFC010000398.1:0-1791 GCF_052258445.1 Psychrobacter sp. T6-1 | reverse complement strand
CCAGTACCACAAGCTTGCGAGATATCATATGATGGTGTGTGCGGATCAAGCGCTGTGTTAAGGACAGATTCGCGCGTTAAGTTAATGTCGCGGCTAAGTTTCATGACTGCGCCTGCAACCACCTCACCGAGCACTTCGTCTTGTAAGTCAAAGCGCTCAATCAAACCATTTAAGGCTGCGGTTAGCATGTCCGTATTGCTAGCATCGGCGTAGGTGCCATTTGAGCGCGCAAATGGGATACGATTACCGCCGATAACGGCAACGCGTTGCTGGTTTGTGCTGAGTTTAGCGCTAGATTTTTTCTTAGGCTTGGCGCTAGACTTTTTGCTGGCTTTAGTGTCAGCAGCTTTATCGTCTTTACTGTCTTTTTTGTCAGTTGCTGCAGGCTTAGCTTCCGCTTTTGGTTTAGCTTCCGCTTTTGACTTAGTCGCAGGCTTTGTGTCTGCTTTGCTATCAGACTTAGTCTTAGCTTCATCTTTTGCAGCCGGCTTAGCTGGAGCTGCGTTTGATTCGCTTTCTTCAGTTGCCGCTTTTTCGCTTGCAATATCCGCTTTAATTTTCGCTTTTTTGTCAGCGTCAGCGCTTTGGGCCTGAGTGTCTACAGGTTTGCCATCGCTATCGACAATATCTGTCGCTTGCTTAAGATCAGCGATAGAATTAAATTTTGAATCACTTGCTTTAGCTGTGTCTTTTGTATCAGTCGCTTTTTTGTCAGTTGCAGCATTGCCTTTTACGACAGTGCTTTCAACGATAGGGCTGTCTTTTTTGTCGCTCATAATGGTGTCCTTATACTAGTGAATTAAAAATAAAAGAGCACTTAAAAGTCAAGTGCAATGATTTTGTTGCTTATGATAATGATTTTTTGAGTATGGCGTGTAGGTCTTTAGCAAACTGGAGAGTTTATATCTCATAGGTCATCTTTATATACTCGTACCTTGTCCATATTATCTAAAATATGGACGTAAACAGCAGCTATAACCGCTATCGATAGGTAACTTTGATAACATATTGTTATATCTAAATCAGTTAGCTATAATTTGTTGTGTTCATTTTAACATAAGCTTACCGCTTTTAAAGCAGTAGAAAGTAACTGTAGTGTCTATATAACTAGGCAGGTTATCAGTCTATAATAGGCCATCTAAAATTATTTAATTCATTATTTTACATTTATTAATAGGAGCATACTATGTCGGACCGTTACGGTGATTTTGTTCAATCCTCATTAGGCAAAAAAGTTGCAAAAAATTTAGGCTTACCGCAGCCTGTCACTCTTGATCGTTTTGAGAGTGGTCAGCGCCTAGTACGAGGTAGCGTACTCGTAGGCCGTGCGGCAGGTGATGATAGCCGCGTCAGTGTATCAATCGCACGTATCTTATCTGAGCTGCATGCTGAAGTATTCGTTAATAGCAGCGACGATATCAAAGACGCTTTAGCTGATGCAGGCGTTGAGGCGAAGGGTAACACTGGCAGCGAAGATAAATTCAAAATCTTGTTATTTGATGCTAGCAACATAAGCGACGCTGAAGGTCTCAAAGCGGTTTATGAGTTCTTTCATACTGTTGCTCGCCGGGTCGAGAAGTCAGGTCGCGTGATTATTGTTGGTCGTCCGCCTGAGTCTATCGACGATATCGAAACGGCACTAGCGCAGCGCGCGCTTGAAGGGTTTATCAAGTCAGTGGGCAAAGAGTTTAAGCGCGGTATCACAGCGCAGCTCATCTATGTCAATGAAGGCGCTGAGGACAACCTAGATTCAACGGTGCGCTTTTTTACCTCAGCGCGCTCAGCTTATGT
>NZ_JBQQFC010000397.1:0-1801 GCF_052258445.1 Psychrobacter sp. T6-1 | reverse complement strand
GATCAAGCTGAAAAACGTGTCGCTGATTTGGAATTTCGCCGTATGTTTAGCGGTGAGATGGATCCCAATAATTGCTATTTAGATATCCAATCAGGCAGCGGCGGTACTGAAGCACAAGATTGGGCAGAGATGCTACTGCGTATGTATACGCGCTGGGCAGAAGCTCATGGCTTTAAGGTGGACGTCATCGAGGTGTCCTCCGGCAGCGTTGCGGGTATTAAGTCGGCGACTATCGAGATTAAAGGCGATTATGCCTTTGGCTGGCTACGCACTGAGATTGGCGTGCATCGCTTGGTACGCAAGTCACCGTTTGACAGTAATAACGGTCGTCATACCTCGTTTGCCGCCGTCTTTGTGTCGCCTGAGATTGACGATGATATCGAGATCGATATCAATCCAGCGGACTTGCGTATTGACACCTACCGCTCATCGGGCGCAGGTGGTCAGCACGTCAACACCACGGATTCTGCGGTACGTATCACTCACGAACCAAGTGGCGTGGTGGTGACGTGTCAAAATGAGCGTAGTCAGCACGGCAACAAAGCGACCGCAATGAAAATGCTACGCGCCAAGCTCTATGAGCTTGAGATGCAAAAACGTATGGCGTCGCAGCAAGCGGTCGAGGATAATAAGTCTGATGTCGGTTGGGGCAGTCAAATTCGCTCGTATGTGCTTGATGACTCACGTATCAAAGATTTGCGTACGGGCGTTGAGACCTTTAATACGGGTGCGGTACTCGACGGCGATCTAGATCAATTTATCGAAGCCAGTCTAAAAGCAGGATTGTAAAAACACTTTTAATATTTAAATGAACTTAAATTTAAGGAAAATTATGCCAAGCGTTAATAGTTATTTTGATGACAAAGTCACGTCCATCGCCTTTCAAACGGCTACGCTTCTCGCTACTGTCGGCGTTATGGAGATTGGTGAGTATGAGTTTGGCACTAGCGAGTTTGAAACCATGACCGTTGTCAGTGGCGCGTTGACAGTCAAATTGCCTAAGAGCAATGAGTGGCAAACTTTTAGTGCAGGCGAGTCATTCACAGTAGAGGCCAATCAAAAATTCAATGTCAAAGTTGATGTAGAAACAGCTTACTTATGTACTTACGGTAAGTAGTTCTCAAATAGTTATACAGTCGACACTGAATAAAACAGATACATCGTATTATAGCGCGGAGTTGAAATAATTTTTTCTTGCGTGCTGTGCCTACGCCGACAGAGGCTGCAAAAAAACCATTTCAATCTCGCTGTGTTGAACTGACTATACTACAAAAAACGCCAAGTGTAATGCTTGGCGTTTTTTATATGCAGCACTTTTTTTACACAGTATTACACTTTGTGTGCGTCAAACACACAGCGCCGTATTAGATATTTACCTATGATTAAGCTCATAAACTTTACTTTTAAGGGTATAGCACATGGCAACAGCGACTGAGCAAGTCATAGACGATCTGCGTCACGATTATGAGCGCTTAGCTCGCCGTGCTAAGCTGCGTTATGTCAGCGATGATGAGCCAGGATTTACGCGAGTACGTTGGGGTCGCGGCTTTACTTATCGAGATGCTACGGGCAAGACGGTCAAAGACAAAGCCTTGCGCCGACGTTTTGAAGAGCTGGTTATCCCGCCGATGTGGACTGAGGTCTGGATATGCCAAGATGACAAAGGACATCTGCAATCGACAGGGCGTGATCTCAAGGCGCGCAAACAGTACTTGTATCATCCAGCATGGAACAACGTGCGCGATGAGGCTAAGTTCGATGCGATGATAGGGTTTGGCGAGGCGCTACCTCTTCTGCGAGC
>NZ_JBQQFC010000396.1:0-1806 GCF_052258445.1 Psychrobacter sp. T6-1 | reverse complement strand
GTAAAATCAGTTGGTGAGTTGGCTGAAGCTATGGAGAAGCTAATCATCAGTCCTGATCTGATTACTACTATGGGACAGGCCTCTCGTAAACTCACTGAAGACAAGTTTGAGGTTCATAAGGTCAATCAGGTCATGACAAATGAGATGGGACTGAGCCGTTGAGAACATATATACTTATGCAAACCCTTGATTCTAATTGACTATTTATAAGCCTTTTATTTTTATAGTATTTAGCTTATTTAAAATACTTATCAATTGTATGGTCTTTTAAGCTATAATTGCCCGATTTTTCCTTACTCTATATTTAAGATTGTCACTATGTTCAATAAGAAGATACTAACGTATTTACGATTTTTGCCTGTCCAGCTTCTTATTGGCTTAGTCGTCTGTACTTGGATTCCGTATTTGTTCTTTGATTGGCAGTACTCCATATTCGGTATTGCTAAACAGACTACTTTTAGTGTCTTTATCAGTACTATGCTCACCGTATCGACTATATTTACCCTAAACCTGATACGCCGCTTCCCTGGTATTAATTCTAGCTTATACATACTACCGGTGTTCTTTTTTTGGTTTATCGTTATCGTAGTGGTATCTGGTCTGACCTATCTACCTTTTTCTATTGCTTATTACTGTATAAGTAGTCTTTGCTTACTTAGCTTTTTATTTATAGTTAATATTATCAATCGTCATAATACGATTCAGACACTAGCCTATATCCCTGTAGGTCGCGCTATAGATATGCCAGAGCAGGTACCAACAGCACAGTGGCTAAAACTTGATAGCACTAACCTCGACCAAGAGGTCAATGGTATTGTCACTGATCTGCATAGCTATGACTTGACCGACGAGTGGGAAGAGTTCATCGCTAATAAAACTCTAGAAGGCATTCCGGTATATCATCATCGCAATATACGCGAATCTTTGACAGGTAGAGTCAAGATTAATCACCTGTACGAGAATGAACTGGGTTCTCTTTTGCCTTCTGGCAATTATATGATGGTCAAATACTGCCTTGATGTGTTGATAATTTTGCTATTATTACCGATGACTCTCATTATTTGTGTATTGACAGCACTAGCTATCAAGCGTGAAGATGGCGGTAAGGTGTTTTATGTACAATCAAGAGTAGGCTATCGTGGCAAGACTATAAAGGTTTATAAATTTCGTAGCATGCGCGAGCAGGCGAAAGAAGTTTTGACAGTTGATAATGATGATAGAATCACCAAAGTAGGCAAGTTCATTCGTAAAACGAGAGTCGATGAGTTGCCTCAGTTTCTTAACGTCATCAAAGGCGAGCTGAGCCTGATCGGACCTAGAGCAGAGTTTATTGATTTTGCGGTCAAGCTCGAACAGCAAGTACCATTTTTTAATTATCGTCATATTGTCAAGCCAGGTATATCGGGTTGGGCACAGGTCAATCAAGGTTATGCAACTGGTGCTGAGGAGACTCAGTTAAAGATTGAATACGATTTTTATTACATTAAGCATATTTCCTTTACCTTAGATTTGCTGATTTTCTTTAGAACTATTCATACTACCCTTACTGGATTTGGGTCACGCTAACATTAATGAAATCAAGACGTTACAGCAAGACTCTGCGTCCAACACTACAAACCAAGAGTAAACCATTATGACCATACATTTGCTTCGCCGTCGTCTGAATACTTTGGGTATTGTCAGTATAGGGTTAAGCGTAGGCTTGATGAGTACGATCGCTAACGCCCAAAACCTGCATATGAATGATCTGCGATTAAAAGCAGAAATTGACTGGCTAAACGCGCAGGGCGTCACTCAAATAAGTAC
>NZ_JBQQFC010000395.1:0-1812 GCF_052258445.1 Psychrobacter sp. T6-1 | reverse complement strand
GTCATTTCAAGATGACGATCTGCGTATTTGTAGCGATCCAGCCAGTGCTTAAACTCATGATCATTTTGATCGATCAGCGTATTGGCTTGCTGCAACACTTGGGCATCAAGCAAATCTTGCGGATCATTTTGCGCAAGCGCCCACTCCATGATCTCCCTACTCTCTTCAATCACTTGACCATCGCTCAGTTGCAATACAGGGACTGTACCCTTTGGGCTAATCGCTAGCATCTGCGCGGGTTTATCCTTTAGTACGATTTCTCGCAGTACAACTTGCTGCTCTGAGAACAAAATACCAAGCCTCGCCCGCATGGCATAAGGGCAGCGGCGAAAGGAATATAAGAGTGGCAAGGAAGCAGTCATAATCAGTCTCACGGTTGAAATACAAAAAAGACCTCACCAGTCTAGCAGGCAAGGTCTATTTATTGAGTGTTATTTATAAGAATAAGAGTCCTAAAGCGATTACCACGCCGCTGACGAGCAATACAATGACGCAAAAGCCCATGATATCTTTGGCTTTGAGTCCAGCAATGGCTAATGCTGGCAGAGCCCAAAATGGCTGAATCATGTTTGTCCAAGCATCGCCCCATGCCACCGCCATCGCAACGCGCGAAGGATCGCTTCCTAGCATGTCGGCCGCCTCTAACATAATTGGTGCTTGTACTGCCCACTGCCCGCCGCCTGATGGCACAAAGAAATTGACCAGCCCTGCGCTCAAAAAGGCAAAAAGTGGCAGCGTCTGCTCGGTTGAGACACTGACAAAAGCCTCAGACATTAACCCCGCCAACCCGGAGGCCGTCATCATCCCCATGATACCTGCATAAAATGGAAACTGAACGATGATAGCGCCTGCGCCCTTGACCGCCTCTTGTACTGCGATTAAGTATTTACGCGGCGTGCCATGAAATATAATACCAAGGAATAAAAACATAAAATTGACAAGATCAAGCGTTAACGCAAAGCCGTTTTGCACAAAATAATAAACGATAAAGGCAATCCCTAGTGCGCCAATTAGCATGGATAGGATCCAGCTGTTCTCCAAGCGCTCTGCTGGGGTCATCGCAGATTGAGCTGGCAGCTCCTCCTCGACTGGATCGATCAAAACTTTGGGATCGACAGTAACGGTATCCGCTTTGCTTGGCATCATCAAACGGTTGAGTAAAGGTATAATGATGACCAAAGCTGCCACGATGATTAAATTATAACTGGCAAATATCGTAGCACTGGTTGGGACAATACCTATCTGCTCAACGAATGGATGACCTTCGGTAGCGATAGATAGTGGAATTGAGCCTGAAAATCCTGCATGCCAAATGATAAAGCCAGAGTAAGCACTGGCAATCAGCAATCGATAGTCCACACCATGAACGCGCTTAGCCAGCTCTTTGGCGAATAATGCGCCGATCACCAAGCCAAAGCCCCAGTTGATCCAGCTTGCTGCAAGAGATACCAAGGTGACAAGTATAATCGCGCTGCTTGGTGAATGCGCAAAACCTGCCAGCTTACCCAGCCCCTTTTTGAATAAAGGGCTGCTGGCCAATACAAAGCCCGTAACCAGCACTAGCACCATCTGCATGGAGAACGCCAGCAATGCCCAGAAGCCCTCGCCCCAATAAGCGACCATCTCTACGGGCGAGGAATCGGTGAGACCTAACCCCATCACGAAAATGACAATCGTCAAAATAACGACGAATAAAAACGGATCTGGTAGATACTTCTCCATCAAGCTGTTCGAAAATCGTGTGATTGCTTTCATCTGAAGACTCCTTGTTTATCTAAACGTCCCTATAATTACCCATGCTATCTCATTGTT
>NZ_JBQQFC010000394.1:0-1820 GCF_052258445.1 Psychrobacter sp. T6-1 | reverse complement strand
ACCTCTTTATATGCAAGTCCCGCTTCCTTAGCAGCCGCTTCAATCTCAGCGCTGGTCGGTTGACCTGGCTCTTCGCCATCGGGGCGATTATTGATAATAGTTTTAAAGCCGTTTTCGGCGATCATTGGTACTTGATCAGGGGTGATTTGTCCTGTGATACTAACTTGATGACTCATAATTTTTCCTTATTCTATTCTAGTGAGATGTCGTTTTGGTTAGAGGGTGTATTTACTGATTTGTAGTGCCTTTGAATTTATAAAGACTAAAGCAAGCCTTGCATCAATGCGCTTTGATACAAGAGTTTGGCGCGAGCGCCCGTCCCGCAAAACATCAGTATGGGTTTGGGCATGTCATGATAAAAGGCAGCAAACTGCTCAACCGTCATCGTGCTCAGACGCTCATCATCAAAAGGCAGATAATGATAAGTTAGGTTGGCCTGCTTGGTAGCATCAGCGAAATCAACACTGCTCGGCTGAGTGTCACTTTCAGCATCAGGGCGTACATTGAGCACGGAGCGGTAGCCCAGTTCTGCAATCTTGATACATTGGCTTGGATAAATTTGCTTATAAATAGTGATATCGTCGGTCATAAAATGTCAGTTATAAATTATGGTATGAATGAGGTCTAAAGTTGTCGTCAAGGATAGGCGCTACGCAAAAAAGAGTGCGCTGTCTCAAATGTTTTACTATATCGTAATCAACTTTAGCAATGAGCCATCATAACGGTATTCGGTAGTAGACAGCAATAGCCAGTAACCGTTTAGGACGGATATAAGGGCGCAGTATTAGGCATCTCATCTTTTAAAGTGGTAACCGCCTCTAATGTGCTCATAAATACCTGTCCTGATAACTCAGTAATAACTGGCGTAGCAGCGATGACATCCATCACAGGACCTTTGACGAAGCTAAAATGTAAGCGCTTATCTTGCGCTGCAAGCTCTTGGGTCAGCGTCATCAGCATCTCTTGAGCGGTCAGGTCAATATGATTGACCGCCGCCATAATAAGGATAATTTCAGATGCCTGTGGGTACTGGCGTACGGATTGCAAAATGCGCCGATGCACCGATTCGGTATTACCAAAAAATAAACTCTCATCGATACGTAGCATCAGTAAACGCTCAAAAGTCACTACATCATGACGATTGATGTTGCGAAAATGTCCAGTGCCGCCCAACTGTCCGACGACAGCAACGTGCGGCTGGCTTGATTGCCAAATAAGACTAGCAAAAGAGACCATAAGGCCAATGATAAGTCCAGTATTGAGGCCAAATATGAGCACCCCAATGAAGGCGGCGATATAACTGACCGCATCCAAACGATCACGCCGGCGTGCAGATTTTAGAGTGGCAAAGTCAATTAATCCGATAATGGAGGCCATGATCGTCGCACCCAAAATCGCATAGGGCAGCGGAGCTAGAGCATTGCCAAAAGCAATCAATGCGGCGATCATAACGACAACGGTGACAAGGCTAGCAAGGGGCGTTTTGGCCCCTGAATCGACGTTGATAGCAGTACGAGAAAATCCGCCTGCGACCGTAAAGCTTTGAAACAAGCCACCTGCGAGGTTAGCCAGTCCCAAGCCCGTCAGCTCACGATTGGCATCAAATAGCTCACCGCGCCGGCGTGCGTAAGTGCTCGCCACCGAACTGCTGGAGACAAAGACAATAAGCGCCATGAGTCCTGCAGCGGGCAGCAGTTCAAGCGCCTCTTGAAAGCTTGGCACATGCGGTATGATAAAGGTCGGCAGCCCCTGCGGAATACTACCTATGGTCGCCACATCGCGCGCCGACCAGTCGAGCAGCATACTCAATAAAATGGCTA
>NZ_JBQQFC010000393.1:0-1870 GCF_052258445.1 Psychrobacter sp. T6-1 | reverse complement strand
AGGTTTGTATAAACGTATCATAATTAGTTCTCAACTTTTAAAATTTGAATTTTAGCTTTGTTTTTATACTAGTGATAATGAACACTATCAGTGTTTTTTGGTGTCGCCTACGATCTTGTCCATAAAGGCAAATAGCAGACCTGATACTACAAACGCCATATGAATGATAACCTTCCACATTAGTTTATCTGTATCAATATCAGTCATGTTGCCTGATATATCCATAAAAGATTTAAGCAGATCAATTGCAGAAATTGCAACGATGGCTCCTATAACTTTAAGTTTAAGACCAGAGAAGTCGACTTTACCCATCCAACTGGGGCGATCAACATGCGTACCTGTCTCTATTTTAGATACAAATATCTCGTAACCACTAAAGATGATAATAAGCAGCAGGCTAGCGACCAAAGAGATATCGACCAGTATGAGTATATTAACAATCACCTCTGATACGGATGCGTCGAAGACTTGAGAAAGGGTAAGCCATAACTTTTGAATAAATTTTATAAACAGTACGATAATACCTATGATTAAACCCACATAAAATGGGGCTAATATCCAGCGACTGTGAAATATCATCTTCTCTAAAGTATATTCAATTTTCTTTAGCATCTTAGTCTCTTAAGCGGTGTGAACGAAAAAGTATCTAAGCATAGCTTAATAGTAAATATTAAAGGCGCAAATAAATGGCTAACCAGTATGGTTAAGTGAGTTTAACCATTTACTTACTTGCTGCACCCGCTCGTCTCTTGTGCCGCCGATACGCTTGAAATTTTTATTATATCTATTTAAGTGTGTTTCAAAATAATCGCTAATGTCGTCGCGTTTATGCGGCGCATCTCGCAAGTCATCAGCGACCCAAGGCACATCAACCGCCGTCAACAGGATCAAATCATAGTGATGCGCTAGAGCGGCGCGTTTGAGTGCTGGCGGACAATCACCATAGTACCAGTTAGCATAGACCATCAGCTCAAATAGGCTAGTATCACAGAATAGATAAGCTTGAGAGTGACCGTTGTTTATTGCCGTTTGCGCGGCCTCTTCAGTAAGCTGGTTTTCAAGGGCTACCTGGCCTTGCGCAATAGGTAAGAGATCGTCCCAAGTACAGCTAAGCTGCTGCTTATCCCACTTATCTTGCAAAAATTCCCGCATATATTCAGGTGCCCACGGGCTTTTAAAGCGCGCGGCCAAATCTCGACATAAGGTAGTCTTGCCCGTACTCTCAGCACCCAAAACTGCCACCTTAAATACCGATTTAGGCGACTGCTGGATCAAATTGTTGCTGCATACGGTAGCGTCGTTGCCATTCATAATATGCCCAGATTGCAATCAAGGTGAATACTACGTACTGTAGCGAGGTGAAGGTATAACCCTTGTAGAAGTAAAGCGGTACTGAGATGGCGTCAGCGACTATCCATAGTAGCCAGTGCTCAATCTTGCGACTGGCCATTAGCCACATCGCCATCAAAAACAATGCTGTGGTTAGCATATCGGTATAATCGACCCATGTAAATAAATGCGCGCCTAATACCACACCATCAAAGCTAAAGTCATTGCTGATGACAGGACGAAAGTAGTAAATCAGCGCCACAAAGGCAACGGTCGCCGAACCGAGCAAAGCAAGCGTTGGTAAATCGCTAGCACTAATATGCTCAATACTGATCTCATCATTAGGTGTAAGCTCTTGAGTGCCTTGCTTATTTTTAGTCCAGTTATACCAGCCGTACAGACCCATAACGGTATAGTAGAAGTTGATAAACATGTCACCGAATAGTTGCCATTGCCAGAGCAGATAGACAAAAATCCCTGTGCTAACAAGACCCACAGGGAATACTAAAACGCTTAGTTTGCGCGCGAGTAGTACGCTTGT
>NZ_JBQQFC010000392.1:0-1875 GCF_052258445.1 Psychrobacter sp. T6-1 | reverse complement strand
ACATAAGCTGAGCGCGCTGAGGTAAAAAAGCGCACCGTTGAATCTAGGTTGTCCTCAGCGCCTTCATTGACATAGATTAGCTGCGCTGTGATACCGCGCTTAAACTCTTTACCCACTGACTTGATAAACCCTTCAAGCGCGCGCTGCGCTAGTGCCGTTTCAATATCATCGATAGACTCAGGCGGACGACCAACAATAATCACGCGACCTGACTTCTCAACCCGGCGAGCAACGCTATGAAAGAACTCATAAACTGCTTTAAGACCTTCAGCGTCGCTTATATTGCTAGCATCAAATAACAAGATTTTGAATTTATCTTCGCTGCCAGTATTACCTTTTGCCTCAACGCCTGCATCAGCTAAAGCGTCTTTAATATCGTCGCTACTATTGACGAATACTTCAGCATGCAGCTCTGACAAGATACGCGCGATTGACGCACTGACGCGGCTATCATCACCTGCCGCACGGCCCACAAGTACGCTACCTCGTACTAGGCGCTGACCACTCTCAAAACGATCAAGAGTAACAGGCTGCGGCAAGCCTAAGTTTTTTGCAACTTTTTTACCTATTGAAGACTGAACAAAATCACCATAACGATCCGACATAGCATGCTCCGATTAATAAATATAAAATAATGAATAATATCAATGAAAAGATATCTTAATTATCATTTGTAGAATACCTTCTCACTGTATTTAAACAAAATATGAGTAGATAGCCTATTATAAACTGATAATTTGCCTATTTATGCCCAGTTTTATAGACACGGCAGTTACTATCTGTTGCTTTAAAAGCGATAAGCTTATGTTAAAATAAACACAACAAATTATAGCTAACTGATTTAGATATAACAATATGTTATCAAAGTTGCCTATCAATAGTGGTTACAATTGCTGTTTACGTCCATATTTTAAATAATATGGACTAAGTATAAGTATATAAAGATGACCTATGAGATATAAACTCTTCAGTTTGCTAAACAGCTACACGTAATATTCAAAAAGTCACTATCATAGGCACCATTGATAGCTACAAGATCACAGCACTTAGTGTTATAAGTGCTCTTTTATTTTTAACCTACAAGTATGAGGACACCGTTATGAGCGACAAAAAAGACAGCCCTATCGTTGAAAGCACCGTTGTAAAAGGCAATGCTACAACTGACACAAACGCTACTAACAGCAAAGACACAGCCAAAGCAAGTGATTCAAAATTTGATTCTATCGCTGATCTTAAGCAAGCGACAGATATCGTCGATAGCGACGGCAAACCTGTAGACACTCAAGCCCAAAGCGCTGACGCTGACAAAAAAGCGAAAATTAAAGCGGATATTGCAAGCGAAAAAGCGGCAACTGAAGAAAGCGAATCAAACGCAGCTCCAGCTAAGCCGGCTGCAAAAGATGAAGCTAAGACTAAGTCTGATAGCAAAGCAGACACAAAGCCTGCGACTAAGTCAAAAGCGGAAGCTAAACCAAAAGCGGAAGCTAAGTCTGCGGCAACTGACAAAAAAGACAGTAAAGACGATAAAGCTGCTGACACTAAAGCTAGCAAAAAGTCTAGCGCTAAGCCTAAGAAAAAACCTAGCGCTAAATTAAGTACAAACCAGCAACGCGTTGCCGTTATCGGTGGTAACCGTATCCCATTTGCGCGCTCAAATGGCACCTACGCCGATGCTAGCAATACAGACATGCTAACCGCAGCCTTAAATGGTTTGATTGAGCGCTTTGACTTACAAGACGAAGTACTCGGTGAAGTGGTTGCAGGCGCAGTCATGAAACTTAGCCGCGATATCAACTTGACGCGCGAATCTGTCCTTAACACAGCGCTTGATCCGCACACACCATCATATGATATCTCGCAAGCTTGTGGTACTGG
>NZ_JBQQFC010000391.1:0-1882 GCF_052258445.1 Psychrobacter sp. T6-1 | reverse complement strand
GGCCTTTACTTAATTGACCTTTAAGTTCTTGAAGCTGGTTTTGCATCTCTTTTGAAAATAGGGAATTTGCCATAATGATTGCTGTATCGTTGATGAGTGAATAAAAGGATTTAGTTTGCTTACTTTACGCGCCAGCAGGGATGCTAGCAAGTAGCGATTGCAGGGCTTGTCCGGGATGATCGGTCTTCATAAAATGCTCACCGATCAAAAAGTGCTCAATATCATTGTCAAGCATTAAGCGAATATCATCCACGCTATGAATACCGCTTTCGGTCACGATGAGGGGTTTTTGTGTGTGATTGTCGCCAGCCGATGTATCTACTGATAAGGCGTCTAGTAAAAGGTTTTTTAGTCTAAGGGTGTTTTGCAGATCAACTTCAAAGGTGTTCAAATCACGATTGTTGATACCATAGATATTATGGTTCGAGCGCGGTAGCGTTAGTGCTCGCTCAAGCTCGTTTTGCGTATGTATTTCAATCAAAACATCCATACCCAGCTCTAAACTCAAAGCATGTAGCTCTGCCACTTGTGCGTCATTAAGACAAGCCATAATCAGCAAAATACAATCAGCGCCGAGCAAGTAGGACTGATAAATTTGATAAACATCTATCATAAAGTCTTTGCGCAATATAGGTAGGCTAGACTCATTACTTGCCTGCAAAAGAAAAGTGTCATCGCCTTGAAAGTAATCACGATCGGTAAGTACCGATAGACAACTGGCACCGGCTTGCTCGTATTGCTTGGCAAATAGAGCAGGGGAGAAGTTATGATTAATGATGCCTTTGGACGGTGAGGCTTTTTTTATCTCAGCGATGACCCCTACACCCTTGTCTTTCATGGCAGCTTCTCGCAAGGCGTTGGCAAAACCGCGACGCGGATGGTTGTCATTAGCGGCTTGCTCTTGTAATACGGCTAAGGGCTGCTCTTTTTTGGCAGCAGCAACTTCATCGTATTTGGTTTTGATGATACGTTGTAGCACTGAGGGTATATGAGTTTGCGTGTCGGTACTTGTCGTCATGGTATTTCCAAGTATTTTGGTTTAAGCGTTATTTAATTTAGAGTTTACTACTCTATATCCCTAAGCACCAGCTGCAAGCTTTTGTGTATAGGCCGCTAGAGATTCAAGCTTACGAAGAGCATCACCGTTTTGGATAACGGCCTGAGCACGGTTGACGCCATTAGGGTAGTTGCTCGCCAGACCCGCAGTATAAATAGCAGCACCTGCATTGAGCGCAATCATATCACGGGCTTTGAGCACCGCGCGGTCATGAGTCTCCTCTCCTGAGAGCGCAGCACGTATTAGCTCAAGACTGTCTTTAGGCGACTCTACATCGAGACCAATGAGCGTCTGTGACTCAACCCCCGCATCTTCTGGCATTAGCTCATAAACCGATATTTCACCGTCTTTAAGCTCAGCGATGGTAGTAGAAGTCGCAAGGCTAATTTCATCAAGGCCATCTTTGGCACCGACCACCATCACATGATTGGCCCCTAGGTTTTTCATGACTTTAGCGATAGGCTCACACAGCTGCGCGGTAAACACGCCAATCACTAAATTAGGCACGCCAGCTGGATTGGTCAAAGGGCCCAAAATGTTAAAGATAGTGCGGGCTTTGAGCTCACGGCGTATCGGGTTGGCATAACGCATAGCACTGTGGTGATTGGGCGCAAACAAAAACCCAATACCCTCATTCTGAATACACTCTAGCGCCTGATCGGGAGTAAGGGCTAAACTGATACCCGCTTGTTCCAATAAGTCTGAGCTACCGGACTTAGTTGAGACGCCGCGATTACCGTGCTTGGCGACTTGCGCGCCAGCCGCGGCGGCAACTAATGCTGAGGCAGTAGAGACATTGAATAGATTAGCGCCATCACCGCCCGT
>NZ_JBQQFC010000390.1:0-1882 GCF_052258445.1 Psychrobacter sp. T6-1 | reverse complement strand
ACGGGCGGTGATGGCGCTAATCTATTCAATGTCTCTACTGCCTCAGCATTAGTTGCCGCCGCGGCTGGCGCGCAAGTTGCCAAGCACGGTAATCGCGGCGTCTCAACTAAGTCCGGTAGCTCAGACTTATTGGAACAAGCCGGTATTAGTTTAGCCCTTACTCCCGATCAGGCGCTAGAGTGTATTCAAAATGAGGGTATTGGGTTTTTGTTTGCGCCCAATCACCACAGCGCTATGCGTTATGCCAATCCGATACGCCGTGAGCTCAAAGCCCGCACCATCTTTAACATTTTGGGCCCTTTGACCAATCCAGCTGGCGTGCCTAATTTGGTGATTGGCGTGTTTACCGCGCAGCTGTGTGAGCCTATCGCCAAAGTCATGAAAAATCTAGGCGCCAATCATGTGATGGTCGTCGGTGCCAAAGATGGCCTTGATGAAATTAGCCTTGCGACTTCTACTACCATCGCAGAACTTAAAGACGGTGAGATATCGGTTTATGAGCTAATGCCAGAGGATGCAGGTATTGAATCACAAACGCTTATTGGTCTCGATGTAGAGTCGCCTAAAGACAGTCTTGAGCTAATACGCGCTGCGCTCTCAGGAGAGGAGACTCATGACCGCGCGGTGCTCAAAGCCCGTGACATGATTGCGCTCAATGCAGGCGCTGCTATTTATACTGCGGGTCTGGCGAGCAACTACCCGAATGGCGTCAACCGTGCTCAGGCTGTTATCCAAAACGGTGATGCTCTTCGTAAGCTTGACTCTCTAGCAGCCTATACACAAAAGCTTGCGTCTGGTGCTTAGGGATGTACAGTAGTAAACACTAAACTAAATAACGCTTAAACTAAAATACTTGGAAATACCATGACGACAAGTACCGATACGCAAACTCATATACCCTCAGTGCTAAAACGTATCATCAAAACCAAATACGATGAAGTTGCTGCTGCCAAAAAAGAGCAACCCTTAGCCGTATTGCAAGAGCAAGCCGCTAATGACAACCATCCTCGTCGCGGTTTTGCCAACGCCTTGCGAGAAGCTGTTACGGTGGAGAACGGCATAGGTGTCATCGCTGAGATCAAAAAAGCCTCACCGTCCAAAGGCATCATTAATCATAACTTCTCCCCTGCTCTATTTGCCAAGCAATATGAGCAAGCGGGCGCCAGTTGTCTATCGGTACTGACCGATCGCGATTATTTTCAAGGCGATGATACTTTTCTTTTGCAGGCAAGTAATGAGTCTAGCCTACCTATATTGCGTAAAGACTTTATGATAGATGTCTATCAGATTTATCAATCGTATCTACTAGGTGCGGACTGTGTTTTGCTGATTATGGCTTGCCTTGATGACGCACAAGTGGCAGAGCTACACGCTTTAAGTTTAGAGCTGGGTATGGATGTTTTGATTGAGATACATACACAAAATGAGCTTGAGCGAGCACTAACGCTACCGCGCTCGAACCATAATATCTATGGTATCAACAATCGTGATTTGAACACCTTTGAAGTTGATCTGCAAAACACCCTTAAACTAAAAAACCTTTTGGTGGACGCCTTATCAGTAGATACATCGGCTGGCGACAATCACACACAAAAACCTCTTATCGTGACCGAAAGCGGTATTCATAGCGTGGATGATATTCGCTTAATGCTCGACAATGATATTGAGCACTTCTTGATTGGTGAACATTTTATGAAGACTGATCATCCTGGACAAGCCCTGCAGTCGCTACTTGCTAGCATCCCTGCTGGCGCGTAAAATAAGCAAACTAAATCCTCTTATTCACTCATCAACGATACAGCAACCATTATGGCAAATTCCCTATTTTCAAAAGAGATGCAAAACCAGCTTCAAGAACTTAAAGGTCAATTAAGTAAAGGCC
>NZ_JBQQFC010000389.1:0-1889 GCF_052258445.1 Psychrobacter sp. T6-1 | reverse complement strand
ATCGATAAGGCAAAGAAGTTCTGATCGACATTAATAATGACACTATGGGCGCACAAGGGTTTGCGCGGCGTAATGAGCTGTTCAAGTAGCGCATGACCAAAGATATAAACCGCAGCTTGCGCATCAGCATGGGGCTGCTTTGGATTATCCCAACTAGCACGCGGCGCAATCAAACAGCCTTGCCAATCAAAATTGATCAAGGCCTCGCCAACGCTAGGGTTCGAGGTCACTGACACCGCCCCATTTTCGTCAAACACGGTGATCGTATCGCGCACGCGTCCGCGATTGCTTTGATTATCTTGTTCGTCGCTGTCTTGTTCATCGCTTCGCTTGCTTATCTCGAGCATATGATAATAATTGAGCACAGCTTTGGTCTTGGGAAAGGTGAGCCAAATACTACCATTAAATAAATCATGCAAGTTATCACGAGTCGGAATATTGCCTGTTGAGCCGATAAACTGCTCGTAGCCTACGCCCTCTGGTAGCACGTTTTGCGAGACAAAGTTAAGGGTATGCCTGTCATGATCAAGCGCAGGTTTCGTAGTCGGCTGCGGTATTTGTGAGTCGTCACTTTGCTGTATTAAAGCTATATTTAAAACGCCAGCGACAACGTCTAAGTGTTCGGTATTATCAAAAGTCGCACTATTATTATGCGCAGCACTTAGCTGCTCTATGGTTTGGCTCAAATAAGTGAGTTGGCTTAAATGACATAACCACGGTGCTTGCCAGTCGATGTTAGCAAAAAGTGATTTTTTAGCATTTATTGCATTGTTCGAATGGACGGTAACGGGTAAATCAATGGGGTTCATGACAAGTATCTCTAGCAGGCATTTGGCTTGGCTATGGTATCATAAAGCGCTTTTTAGTTAGGTAATCTCACCCTTTAGCGCTAATGATAACGAGAATATATGGCAAATTTTAATACCCACTTAAATGGCGCTTTTGCTATTAGTGGGCTGACAGCATTGACGGTCTATAAGGCTGGACTCATTGATGATTCTGGTTTTTTGATGTGCGTAGCGCTTGGCACGATGGGCGGGCTGCTCCCTGATTTGGACTCGGATAACTCAACACCGATCAAGCTTGGCTTTAATATGGCCTCCTTTGTATTCGCCTTTGGGCTGGTGATGCATTGGCGTAGCGAGCTGAGCTTACTGTCCCTCATAGCGCTATGGCTGGCAGGTTATGGATTTATGCGTTACATTGTTTTCAACATCTTTACCAAAATGACGGTACACCGCGGCGTTATTCACTCGGTGCCTTATATGGCAGTACTAGGGTTAGGTCTAGTGAGCTTGAGCTATTATGTACTTGGCAATGCGTTAGCGGCTAGTTGGTTCTTTGGGCTGTTTTTGTTTGGCGGGGCGATGGTGCATCTCGCTTTAGATGAGCTCTACAGCGTCAACCTAATGGGTATGACAATGAAGCGCTCATCGGGCACAGCGATGAAGTTTTATACGCATAAAGATAAAGGCTGGTACTTGCTGCTCTATGTCCTAATAGCCGTACTGATATATTTCGCGCCGCCCTTTACCGAGTTTTGGCAGCAATTGCGCGATCCTCAACCTTGGGCGCAGCTTAGAGTGGGTATGTTACCTGCGATGATAGAGAACTATTTGCGTTAAGATAACTAAATAAAGAGCTATAAGGGTACGGTATGCCATTATGTCCTTGCCAAACAAATCTAGTAGCTAGGGTAAAAGCGCCACTGGCTTATAGCGACTGTTGTCAGCCGTATCATAAAGGTGTCAGTAAAGCTGAAACTGCGGAACGTTTGATGCGTACTCGCTATAGCGCTTTTGTGCTCATCAAACCTGAATATATTGTTAAGACGACTGTGCCCGCGCAGCAAGCACTACTTGATATCAAGTCAATTGAGAGCTGGGCAC
>NZ_JBQQFC010000388.1:0-1893 GCF_052258445.1 Psychrobacter sp. T6-1 | reverse complement strand
TTACGCTAACCCTAGCGTTTGGCGCGTCTCTTTGGCAATCTGGCGCTCCTCATCCGTTGGAATCACCCACAGCTCAACACTACTATCGTTACTATGGAAACTACCTTCAGCTCCGCCTGCCAGCGTTTTGTTTTTATCGGCATCAAACGAGATACCAAAGTGACGCATAACATTCAAGATACGGGCGCGAGTTGATGCTGAGTTCTCACCGATACCGCCGGTAAAGATGATACCTGTAAATTCAGGCAAGGCGCAGCTAAGACTGGCTAAGTATTTGCCCGCGCGATAGGCAAACATCTCAATGGCGAGCTTAGCCTCTTTGTGACCTTCATTAGCGGCCTCTTCAACTGTACGCATATCGTTAGACAGACCTGAAATACCGAGCAATCCGCTGTCACTATTAAGCATCTTGTCAATATCCTCCAAGCTCATATCGAGCTGGCGTTTAAGATGAATATGCAAACTTGGATCGACGTCACCACTACGCGTACCCATCATCAGACCCTCAAGCGGGGTCAGACCCATACTAGTATCTAAGCTTTTACCGTCATACACAGCCGCCGCTGAACAACCATTGCCCAAATGCGCGGTCAACCAGCCATGCGTACCACTCGCTTCGGTGATTTGGCTGGCGCGCTCTGAGACATAAGCGTGTGAGGTACCATGAAAGCCATAACGACGAATCTTGTGATCCTCGTAAAGCGCTTTTGGAATGGGATAGCGATAGGCAACCGCTGGCATAGTTTGGTGAAAGGCGGTGTCAAAGACGACCACTTGCGGGATGTCAGGATAAATGGCTTGTACCGCCTCAATCCCTAGCGCATTGGCAGGATTATGCAGCGGAGCCAATGACTTGAGGCGTTTGACCTCAGATAATACATGATTGGTGACTTGCACAGCTTCTGAATATTCACGCCCGCCATGGACGCCGCGATGACCGACGGCGATGAAATGATATTGCTCAAGGAGCTCAAGGATTTTTTGTAGCGCAAGCTTATGGCGACCGCCTGGAATACTTATCTCTAATTTTTCACCGCTCAAAGCTGTGTGCTTGATACGCGCAGTATCAAGTCCTAAGTTTTCAGCAAGACCTGTGATACGCGTCGACTCATCTTCACTGATGAGGGCGTATTTGATGGACGATGAGCCACAGTTCAAGACTAAAGTAGGATTGGTTAATTGTGAGGTATCAGATTCTTGCTTAGAGGTTTGGGTGGTTGCGCTATCGCTCATGCTCTATCCTTAGATGGTTGTCGGTAGGGGGTGAATCGGCTAAATAGTAGCCGCAGTGGGGTGTTATTCGCTTATCACTTAGCAAGCAGCATAGGGGCTACTTATTTAAACAAAGCAGATATTATCAATAATGTAACATATTTTGGGCGCTATACCACGACAACTATAAGGTTTAGGAGTGATAGAGGTCAAATATCTAATACAGATGTTCACTCAATATAAAGCGTAGCAAGCTATGCACAAAATTGAAGTATTGAAATATTAGTTGTAAGTAAATTTATCAAACAGTCATTTACATTATCGGACACTGATATTGAATAATGCTATGATTAGCGCCATTGCTAATGATGCAAAATTTACTTTTTATTGCAGGCTTATCTCAAGGTTAACCCCTATGTCTATTTTATCTCGTTTATTCTCTACCAACCGCTATCTACCGAGCAGCGCTACGCGGCGCGCCAATGCTTTAGTTAATGCTTTAGTCATCACGGCTAGCATTACCGCGCTTGGGCTAGCTGGCTGCGGACAAAAGGGTGCGTTGTATTTAGTCGATACAAGCGATCAAGCAGCCATCGAGACCTCCTCTGCAGTCCTAGCCAGTGGTAGTCAGCCGCAGGATACCGCTTTTGATAATTTAGACGATACCGATTATGATAAGAC
>NZ_JBQQFC010000387.1:0-1896 GCF_052258445.1 Psychrobacter sp. T6-1 | reverse complement strand
TGTTAGCTTAGCTTACCAAAAAGCCTGATAAGAATATCCTTATCAGGCCTGTTTTGTATAGTACTTTAGACAGTAAAGTATACGGTTATTAAGATTGACTAATAGGATTAAGAGGCAGTTCAACTGCACGTTTAACTGCAGGGCGTTCTGCTATCGTTTGCGCCCAGCGTTTTAGATGCTCATAGCTATCAACTTGCAAAAACTCTTTTGCTTCATACAGCTTACCGAGTACCAATTGACCATACCATGCCCAAATAATGATGTCGGCAATATTGTAATCGCTCTCGCTATCACCGCACATGTATCTTTGATTCTGCAAATGCTTGTCCAGGACATCAAGCTGGCGTTTGGTCTCCATAGTAAAGCGGTTAATTGGATATTCCATCGGATATGGCGCATAGGCATAAAAATGACCAAAACCGCCGCCCAGATACGGTGCGCTACCCATCTGCCACATTACCCATGATAAGCATTCACTGCGCGCGCGTCCCTGCTGCATCGGTATAAACTGCCCAAATTTCTCTGCCAAGTACATCAAGATAGCACCCGACTCAAACACTGCAAGCGGCTCATCATTTTTATTGGCATCAATTGTGCCGCTATTATGATCCACCAAAGCAGGTATTTTAGAATTGGGATTGATCTCAACAAACCCTGAGCCGAATTGATCACCCTCTGAGATGTCTATTTTGTAGGCATCATAAGCCGCCTCTTTGATTCCAAGCTCAGCCAATTCCTCTAACAAGATATTGACCTTGATACCGTTTGGCGTGTTTAAGGAGTATAGCTGTAGCGGCGCTTGTCCTACAGGTAATACTTGCTCATGGCGCGAGCCTGATTCTGGGCGATTGATGCTGGCAAATTTACCGCCATTTTCTTGATCATTCGTCCAGACTTTGGGCGGCGTGTAAGATTTTGCTTGGTTGTCAAGATGGCTCATGGGTTATCCTCTTAGATTGTTATTTGATGGTGATTGTAGGTTTATGTTGCATCGCCGCCCTACTATAACGGGCATAGCAAGGCGCTATAAAGCCTTATTTAGTAATCCATACGTTTACTTTGATGCTCTTTAATTATTTGGGCGGAGTTCTTATACTAGCGCCACTTAGGTAATTTAAGATAGGCGATAATGGTGACATTGACCCCCACTCAGCAAAAGTTTTTGCCTTATGTACTGGCAGTGGCTTTGTTTATGCAGATCCTTGACGCCACTATTTTGAACACTTCATTGCCGCAAATGGCGTTAGCACTTGGTGAGTCGCCGCTTAAAATGCAATGGGCGGTTATCAGTTATGCGCTCGCTTTGGCTATATTTATCCCCGTTAGTGGTTTTTTGGCAGACAAATACGGTACGCGCCGTGTGTTCTTATCTGCCATTGTCGTCTTCTCTGTCGGCTCTTTAATGTGCGCCGCCTCGCCTACGCTTAACATCTTAATTGGGTCACGCATCATACAAGGTTTAGGCGGTGCGATGATGACGCCAGTGGCGAGGCTTATCTTAGTCAAGTCCTATCCGCGTAACCAGCTGCTTACCGTCATGAATTTTGCGGTGATACCCGCGCTTATTGCGCCTTTAGTTGGCCCTGTACTTGGCGGATATATTGTCCAGTATGCCAGCTGGCACTGGATATTTTTAATCAATATTCCTATGGGGCTACTTGGGTTCGTTATGGGGCGCAAACTGGTGCCCGCCTTGTTTGAGGACACCCAGCGTTTAGATTGGACAGGGTTTTTGTTATTTGCCGCCGCGGCCTGCGGATTTACCCTAGCGGTTGAGTTTGGCTCGCAATCAGGGCGCGGAGTGTACGGCCTACTACTTGGCGCTATCGCCTCAATACTTATTGGCGCGTATGTTTGGCACGCTAGACGTAGAGCCGCGCCCCTATTTCCGCTAGG
>NZ_JBQQFC010000386.1:0-1917 GCF_052258445.1 Psychrobacter sp. T6-1 | reverse complement strand
TTATAAATAGCTGTCATCTCACAAATAACCATTTTAAAAAAGGAATCGCTATGTGCGGAATCGTAGGCGCTGTCGCTGAGCGTAATATTGCCAGTATCTTGATCGAAGGTCTCAAACGTTTGGAGTACCGTGGCTATGACTCGGCGGGTCTCACAGTGATTCGTGATGGTGAATTGCATCGCGAGCGTCAAGTGGGCAAAGTGCAAGCGCTAGTCGATGCTGTTGCACAAAATCCTGATGGTTTGAACGGTCATATTGGCATCGCACATACGCGCTGGGCCACCCACGGTGAGCCTGCCAAGCGTAATGCTCACCCGCATATCTCTGGCAAAATCGCCGTCGTCCACAATGGTATCGTCGAGAACTATAGCGAACTCAAAGAAGACTTGATTGCCAAAGGCTACGAGTTTACCTCGCAGACCGATACTGAGGTCGTCGCTCATTTAATCCATGATCTGTATAAACAGACGCAAGATCTATTAGAAGCGGTACGTGCGGTCATTCCTAAACTGCACGGCGCGTTTGCCTTGGGTATCGTCCATGTCGATAGCCCAGATGAGCTCATCACCGTACGTCTTGGCTCACCGCTGGTCATCGGTGTCGGTATTGGTGAGAACTTTATTGCCTCAGATCAGCTGGCTTTGCTACCAGTAACCAATCGCTTTATGTACTTAGAAGAAGGCGATATCGCACGCATCACGCGCGATAGCATTACCGTTTACGCCGATGGCGTGCAGGTCGAGCGCTCTATCAACGAGATCGATGCGGCCCAGCACAACGCGGATAAAGGCGAGTTCAAACACTACATGCTTAAAGAGATCTACGAGCAGCCTGATGCAGTCTCGCGCACGTTAGATATGGCGATAGATAGCAGCACGACAAGCTTGCGTGATGACTTTTTGGCGCGTCATAGTGACAAGCTATCTGGCATCCGTCATATTCAAGTCATCGCTTGTGGTACGAGCTATCACGCGGGCATGGTCGCCAAATACTGGTTTGAAAACTTAACCCGCCTGCCCTGCTCCGTTGAGATCGCAAGCGAGTTCCGCTACCGTAATCCCGTCGTCGTTGATCACTCACTTATCATCTGTATCTCACAATCGGGTGAGACCGCTGATACGTTATCGGCACTACGCGATACGCAAAAACAAAGCCCAGCAGGACTGGTGAGCTTGGCGCTATGTAATGTACCAACGTCATCCTTGGTGCGTGAGACGGATATCTTTTTGCCGACGCACGCAGGTCCTGAGATTGGCGTCGCCTCCACCAAAGCCTTTACCACGCAGCTTGTCGCCTTAATGCTGCTAGTGCTCAAAATTGGTGTGGTTCAACAGCGTATCGATAACTCGCGTTTAGAGACCTTGATTAAGAGTCTTAATAAGCTACCGGGGCAACTGTACGCCAGCCTTCATCTCAATGCGGCAATCAAAACCATGAGTGAGAGCTTTGAGGATAAAAAAAGCTGCTTGTTCCTAGGTCGCGGTCTACAGTTTCCAATCGCTCTTGAGGGCGCGCTTAAGCTAAAAGAGATCTCCTACATTCATGCCGAAGGTTATGCAGCAGGCGAGCTAAAACACGGGCCACTTGCTCTCGTTGACAAGGACATGCCTATTGTCGTACTGGCACCAAAGGACAGTATGTTCGATAAGCTCAAAGCCAATATGCAAGAAGTGCACGCCCGTCACGGTGAGCTGTTTGTATTCGCAGGTGAGTCGAGCAAAATGGTCGCAGAGGATCGCTTGCATGTGGTCTATGTGCCTGATGTCTGCGAAGATCTTGCGCCGATCGTCTATAGCGTGCCGGTACAATTACTCTCGTATCACGTAGCCGTCATGCGCGGTACGGACGTCGATCAGCCTAGAAATCTTGCAAAAAGCGTTACGGTTGAATAGGTTTAAAGCGTAAAAATGAGCGTAA
>NZ_JBQQFC010000385.1:0-1926 GCF_052258445.1 Psychrobacter sp. T6-1 | reverse complement strand
AGCCTTAAGTCATAAAAAAACGCCAGCAAAATAAATTTACTGACGTTAAAGTGATGTGCTATCAGTTATATTACAAAGAGATATTGAACTGCTCACCCATATCTTCAGCGGTTTTACCTTCTTGTAGCGCAGCTGATACCATTTTGAACATATTGACTGTAGAGCTACCACTTATCCAGCATTCAACGCCGTGTGGCACTACTTTGATCAGTTGTACTTCGTCATCATCAATACCTTGCTCAAACCATGCATTATAGACAGGTGACCATAGCTCTTCTAACTTGGCTCTATCCGTTAGTAATTCAGCATTCGCGCTCACTGAGACGTAGTTTTTTTCGTCTTGCGTTGCATAAGACAAACCAACCTTTGGATTGTTTTGAATGTCTTTGACAACATCAGATGATTTATCACCAATGAACCAAATCTCCCTACCACCGATGCTGGTTTCACTAGTAGTCATCGGCCAAGCATGAACATCACCTTTGCTATTAACGGTGCTCATCATGGCAAATTTTACGTCTTTAATCACGTCTTGTACTTTATCAATTTGCTCTTGCTTAGTCATAATATATCCTTATTAGATTAAAGTTATTGTGGTTTTAAATGATTAACTGGTTGTAGAATAACGATAGAGGTGCCTGTAGTTATATAGGCTGCCCGTAATGCGATGTGAGCGTTTGTAAGCTGTATAAGGGTTAGGTAAAATTTGAGTGCGCTTATTACTCAAAACCAGCTCCGTTAATCAGCAAATTTTCTGGCTTTTACCTGATTATTACAAGGCTTCTTGTTATAATGCGCAGACCCTTGACTCTATATAGCAGCGCGTCTGCTATAGCCTATATCTTAGGAAACCTGCCTTTATGATGACTATCGCCGGACAGCCGTTTTTGACCGACTTTCAGACCCAGCAACTCATCACTCAATTTGCCCAAAAGACTGATCTCAATGTCACCCAAATCGATACTCAGCAAGTCTATGTGTTATCGCGTGAGCTAAACGCTGATGAGCACCAAAAGGCGCTGGATCTATTGGGTGTAAAAAGTGAGACGTCTCTTAATAGTGCAAAAGATCAGCAAATCCAAGTGGTTGTCAGTCCGCGTTTTGGGACGATATCGCCGTGGGCAAGTAAAGCGACGGATATCTTTAATAACTGCGAGCTTAAAATCAATCGTATTGAGCGCGTGATCGTTTATACGCTCACGCTAGAAGGCAGTGCTCAAAAGAAACTATCGAGCGCTGCTGAGCGTTTATTGTTTGATCGTATGACGCAAAGTTTGGTCTATGATTTGGCAAAAGTAAGCCAGCTGTTCGATGATGAACCACCAGCCACGCTCAATCATATCGATGTCATCGGACAAGGTCAGTCAGCGCTAGAGTCCGCTAATACCCAATTTGGCTTTGCGTTATCGAGTGAAGATATTGATTACTTGATGAATGCCTACGTCAATGAATTGGGGCGCAATCCTACCGACGTTGAGCTGATGATGTTTGCGCAGGCCAACTCTGAGCATTGCCGCCACAAAATCTTTAATGCTGAGTGGACCGTCGATGGCAAGGTAAAGCCCAAATCGCTGTTCCAAATGATTAAGAACACTTATCAGGCGAGTCCAGAAGGTATTTTGTCGGCCTATAAAGACAATGCAGCGGTAATGGCAGGGGCTGAGGGTATGCGTTTTTATCCTATTCCTACTGATCCTCAAGATCCTAATTCTGCGCATCCATATGATTTTCATCAAGAAGCTATCGATATTCTTATGAAAGTCGAAACCCATAACCATCCCACGGCGATTGCTCCTTATGCGGGCGCAGCGACGGGGGCGGGCGGTGAGATTCGTGATGAAGGCGCAACGGGTCGCGGCGGCAAACCAAAAGCGGGTCTAACAGGCTTTCATGTCTCGCATCTGCACATTCCAGAGCTTGCCGAGA
>NZ_JBQQFC010000384.1:0-1983 GCF_052258445.1 Psychrobacter sp. T6-1 | reverse complement strand
TTCATCTCACCTTGCGCAATAATAGTGATACCTAAATCCGCTTCGGCAAATAGCCTGTTAAATTCAGCTAATTTGCCTTTGTTATTACTAGCGAGAATCCACTTGTCTTGAGTATGAGCCGTTGAGTGGTGCGGCAAGCTTAAGTTTGGCATAAAGGCAGTCGTCCATATTCTGTTTATAAGTTAATAAGTTGGGCTACAAACTGGAGTCTATAACAATCGGTAACGGATATTCGCGCTAGCAGTTGTTATACTAGCCGCCAAGCTACAGTGAATGTTAGCTTATAACTGCTGATTTAAGTACAACGCTTAAATCCTCTGGTTTTGATTACATTATGTTTAGAGTGCTTTGTTTAGTACATAAAAGCATTTTCTAAATTTATAATTTTGAGCGAAAATTCATTACAATAAACTCAGCCAATTTAGCCTCTCCTCTTTATATACGGCGTTAATCAGCTTTATATATGAGCGGCTAGAAATAGCAAGGATAAAATAATTATGTCAAATATTACCCTACCAGACCTACCGTATGCAAAAGACGCACTAGAGCCACATATCAGCGCAGAGACGCTAGAGTATCATCATGACAAGCATCATGCCGCTTATGTTAATAAGTTAAAAGATTTGCTACCAGGTTCTGGTTATGAAGACAAAACATTGCCAGAAATCATCGAAGGCACTGCCAAAGATGATAGCAAGCAGACGATGTTTAACCAAGCCGCACAAGTGTGGAACCATACGTTTTACTGGAACTGCATGACGCCTGACAACGGCGGCGGCGAACCTACTGGTGATCTAAAAGGTAAAATCGAAGAAGATTTCGGTAGCTATGATAAGTTCCGTGAAGAGTTCAAAAACGCAGCAACCTCACAGTTCGGTTCAGGTTGGGCGTGGCTAGTCACTGATAAAGTCGGTGGTAAGCTGTCAATCATGAAAACAAGCGATGCTGATAACCCCTTAGCGCATGACAAAATCGCGGTATTGACTTGTGATGTGTGGGAGCATGCATACTATATCGATTATCGTAACCGTCGTCCTGATTATGTCGATACGTTCTTAGACAAGCTAGTAAACTGGGACTACGCCAACGCAAAATATAAAGGTCAAGAAGCAGGTAACGAAGGTCGCTCATAGGACTTAAGTACTTGATTGATAAAAAAGAGGACGCCGTTTGGTGTCCTTTTTTTGGTTTAGTTTTTTAGATAGTTGTAGGGTATGGTTAGCGCAGCGTAACCCACCATTGAAAGTTAATTCAAATCTCAAAATTTTTGTAGGGTGCGCCCCGCACACCAACGCATAAGCATTAAAAAATAGATTGAAGGTAATTATCTACGGCAATTTTACTACTTCCAACTTATTTAAAAAATAATACTTTTAACTCCAAGATTTGGTTCTTAAATGGTGCGCGGGGCGCACCCTACGCGACGCTTCCTAGTTCTAGTGAAATATACTTTATCTAAAATTAAGAGTGGCTTAAGCGAATCGACCCTCACCAAAGAAAGCTAAGTCTTTATCTAACTCACACCAATTAGCTTTATAGTCAGTATATATTTGAGCATCAATGGTTACTGGAATATCATCATCAAACAAGGCGATGGCTAATTCTATCTGTTCTAGTGAAGCACCTTTAACACGAAAGCCCAAGCTTGAGCCACACTGACTACAGAAGCTGCGAGTCGTGCCATTTGCAGCGACAAATTCTTTAAGTAATGATTCTCCTGACAGCCATTTTAATCCTTGGACACTCACTAAAGTGCCAAATGCTGCGCCATGAAATTTACGGCACATTGAGCAATGACAGTTTGCAGCTTGATTGCTAAAACCCGTCACAGAAAATTGGATACCTTCACATAAGCAAGATCCTTTATACTCTTTATTCATAATATTCTCTTTCCTTCATCAATCAGTTTTTGTAGGGTGCGCCCCGCGCACCAACGCATCAGTATTAAAAGATAGATTGAATACAATCATCTATGTCAATTTT
>NZ_JBQQFC010000383.1:0-1992 GCF_052258445.1 Psychrobacter sp. T6-1 | reverse complement strand
GATGGTAATGGTGGTCGAATTTTTGAGTTTGCAATGAGTGACTATGAAGCTCTCGGCATAGGCGCAACCGCAAGTGGCATCCGCGCCACCGCTATCGGTAATACGTCAGTCGCCAGTGGTCGTGATAGCGTAGCGATGGGGACAGGCGCAACTTCGAATATTCGTAATAGTATTGCACTAGGATCACAAAGCGTTACCACAGTCGATTCAGGCGTAGCAGGGTTCGGTGCTGACACCAGAACCACGCCAGTATGGCAATCAACTTTAGCGGCAGTCAGTGTTGGAGATACCTCTGATGCTGATAGCTCTAATTGGCAAACCCGTCAAATCACAGGAGTTGCCGCAGGGACGATAGATACTGATGCGGTCAACGTCGCGCAGCTAAAAGACCAAAAGATTCGTTATGTCAGTATTAACTCAACTGAGGCAGGCGCAAACTCAAATCGCGAAAATGATGGAGCCACAGGTTTAGATGCAGTAGCAATTGGAGTAGGTAGTCAAGCCTCGGGAGTTGCCGGCTCAGCAGTAGGTGCTTTTAACACGGCCTCGGGAATTGCCAGCTCAGCAGTTGGTCTTAGTAACACAGCCTCAGGTTTTTACAGCTCAGCAGTAGGTGATCGCAATGAAGCCTCAGGAAGGTTTAGCTCGGCAGTGGGTTTTGGCAACGCAGCTTCAGGAGTTTCCAGCTTAGCGTTAGGTAGTTCGAATAGATCCTTAGAGGCAGGTGCTACTGCTATTGGTAGTGGGGTCACAGATACGCGAGTTGCGGTAGCAAATGCAGTGGTGCAAGCTGAGTTTACTGCTGCGACCACGCCTATACAAACAGACTTTGACAGTCGCCGCTTTAAAGACGATGGTAATGGTGGTCAGATATTTGAGTTTGCAGATGCTGATTACGAAGACTTAGGCATAGGCGCAACCGCGAGTGGTATCCGCGCCACCGCTATCGGTAATACGTCGGTTGCCAGTGGTCGTGACAGCTTATCTATGGGTACAGGATCAACTGCTGATATTCGTAACAGTATCGCTTTAGGCAGCCAAAGCACCACAACAGTTGATGCAGGCGTACAAGGCTTTGGTGCAGACACCAGAACTACGCCAGTATGGCAATCAACGCTAGCGGCAGTCAGTGTTGGAGATACCAGTGATGCTGATCCTGCTAACTGGCAAACTCGTCAGATCACAGGCGTCGCCGCAGGGACGACCGATACCGATGCGGTTAATGTCGCTCAGCTCAAGCAAGTTGCAGAGTCAAGCGGTGATACCACGCGTTACGTGAGTATTAATTCAACTGAAACGAGCTTAAGGTCGAATGCTGACAATGATGGTGCGACAGGTGTTGATGCAGTAGCAATTGGGGTCTATAGTAGAGCCTCAGGTACTGAGAGTTCAGCAGTTGGTTATAGCAATGCAGCTTCAGCAAATTCTAGTTTAGCAATAGGTGTTTTTAATACAGCCTCAGCAGACTTCAGCTCAGCAGTTGGCTATAGCAACACAGCTTCAGGAAGTTCCAGCTCATCAATAGGGATGAATAACAAAGCCTCTGGAAGTTCTGGCTCAGCAGTAGGTAGTTCGAACACAGCCTCAGGAGGTTCCAGCTCAGCAATGGGGATTGGTAACACTGCCTCAGGAAGTCTCAGCTCAGCAGTAGGTCATCGTAACGCGGCCGTAGAAAGTTCCAGCTCAGCAATAGGGATTGGTAACACCGCCTCTGGAAGTTCTGGCTCAGCATTGGGTAGTAATAACACAGCATTAGGTTTTGTAAGCTCAGCATTGGGTAGTAGTAACACAGCTTTAGCCAATAGTAGCTCAGCAGTCGGTTATGACAATGAAGCCTCAGGAAGTTTCAGCTCAGCACTAGGTAGTAGCAACGAAGCCTCAGGAGGTTTTAGCTCAGCAGTTGGTCTTAGCAATAAAGCCTTAGGGGATTTTAGCTCGGCAATGGGTTTTGACAACGAATCTTCAGGAGCTTCCAGTTCAGCGTTAGGTAAT
>NZ_JBQQFC010000382.1:0-2017 GCF_052258445.1 Psychrobacter sp. T6-1 | reverse complement strand
CGGGCATTGCCGCGTACCGTTGCCAGTACTGTACCTGCTGCTACGCGCGCGCCATCTGTTATCTGCGCTATAAACTCAATATCAGCATCAATCATCGCAAAGGATAACCGCGCAAGATCCATACCGCATATCACCCCAGCTTGCCGCGCTTTAATCTGTAGCTGTGCTTGCTTGTTCGCTGGGATGGTCGCTTGGGAGGTGACATCGCCGCGACGTCCCAAATCTTCACTAAGGGCTGCCTCAACCAAAGGAATAAGTAATACGTCATCTAGTGCAGGCTCTGCTGATATGCTCATCTATTTTGCCTTTTGATAATTTATCGTAAAAGTCTATTTAAACTCAAAATGAGCATAAATATAGCGTAAAGATACCAGACTGGCAAGATTGATTGCTTAGTTATTTAAAAAAATTGCTAGATGAATGGTTGGTATTCCCTATTTACGCTTAGGTAATTTGCTATCCATAAGCAAGCTTTGCAGTTCGATATCGTGACGAAAACGGTAGAGCTTGGCGGGGCGACCACGGCTAGCACTACTGCTCTCGCCCGTTGGCATCACAAGGTTTTGAGTATCTAGTAAGCGGCGAAAGTTTTGCTTATGTAGCGCCGTGCCAGAGAGCGCTTCGACACTTTTTTGAAGCTCAGATAAGGTAAACACATCAGGCGTGAGACCAAAGATAAGCGGCTGGTACTCTATCTTAGCGCGCAGCCTAGAAATGGCAGTTGCGATCACGCGGCGATGATCGTAATACATCGGCACGCCCATGACTTTTGACCACTCGTTTGGCAGTTTACTATCCAGATAGCTGGCAGGATAAGTTGGCGCTTCAGGAATAAGACCTGCTTCATAGAGCATCTCATAGCGTAGCAGAGCATGCTCTGCGACCCAGTCACTATCGGCGTAGTCTTTATTCACGCTCTGCTTATCAATGCTTTTATTATCAACGAGACTAACGCCCACACCCCAACACAACCCTATACGCTGCCGACGACGGGATATAGCAGCAGCATCGCTCGCGGTATCTGCCCAAGCGAGTAGCTCAGGTACGATAAGACGCTCGATAATATCAGGAACACCAGTTAGGTGATTTTCCCATGGAAAGTACTCGTACCAATCTCGCCACTGCGCTTGGCTTTGCAGCTGAGCCTGCGTCTCTTGCACCAGTCCAAGGTAGCTGACATAAACCAGTGCGTGCCCGTCAGCGTTACGCCTATTGGTATCTACAAAGGTATATAGCTGTTCGATATAGCCAAGTGGCTGCTGGGTTTGTTCCTCAACCCATTCACGTACGCCTGCCTGCAGGGAGCGATGTAGCGGCATTAAAGGGCCGTTGGGCAACAGTTTACCTCGATCAACCGTCAAAACACGCGCAGTATGATCGGTAATGGCGATCAGTACCGCCACGACTTCGGTAGTACCACTGCCTTCTTGATGCGCATGTGAATAAGACAACGTCATAATATTAAGTGTCACCTATTTTAGTGAAAGATGATAATGCAGAGCTCAATGGACAATAACGTCTAGTATAGCGAGATTGTCTTAATATCATAGTCAATATGGCAATTTAAAGATAATGGTCAGGATAAATTCTGCTAATTGACAAAAATAACTTGTATTTATGCTCAAAATGAGCATAATTAGAGTATATCAATTTAAATCACCTTTTAGAACTCATTGAATCGAATTTTTCTAATTACCGAACCTTTCTTATTGTCATAACAGAGACTACGACTTATGAAAATCTATCCCTATGACGCGCCTATACTAAGCACTGATAATAGCAAAACTATCCAAACTAAAATTGAATATGCCAAAGCAAAAGTACCAGCAGACATGGGACGTACTGAGCGCTTAGCGGTGGAAGATAACATTAAACAGCTATTAAAAGAGCACAATGCGGTATTAGTCGCGCATTATTATGTTGACCCTTTTATTCAGGACTTGGCACTAGCGACGGGCGGGTGCGTCGGTGATTCGCTTGAGATGGCGCGTTTTGGGCAAGCGCATAGTGCTCAGAC
>NZ_JBQQFC010000381.1:0-2022 GCF_052258445.1 Psychrobacter sp. T6-1 | reverse complement strand
ACTAGCTGCTGCTCAACATTGACCAGTGATATGTTACTAGGTGTACCCTCCATCAAGATATGCACAGAGTCGCGCACTACGCGATAACCACTGACTAAAATCAGTACTGCGACGATGACGGAGGCGACCGCATCTGCCCATATCCAGCCAAAACCTATCATCAGTAGCGCAGCAATAATAGCAGCGACTGAGCCCAAAAGATCGCTTAAGACATGCAAATACGCACTCTGCATATTGAGATTGACGGGTTCTTTGGCGTTAGAGGGTTGACTATCGCTTGCGCCGTGGTTGTGATCGTCTGAGCCGCTACTACCCCTGTGCATCAACCACGCTACCAAAATATTGATTAGCATCCCGATTGTGGCAATAATCAGCATGCCTTGGCTGGCGATTTCAATTGGGGTGTTAAAGCGCTTAACCGCTTCATAAAAAATCATCACCGCAATAATGACCAGAGTAGCACCATTGACCATAGCGACTAAGATCTCAAAACGCTTATAGCCAAAGGTTTTTTGGTGAGTCGCGGTCTTCTCGCCAATCTTAAAAGCCAGCAAAGTTGCACCAAGAGCGATGGCATCACTTAGCATATGTCCTGCATCTGATAGAAGCGCTAAGCTGCCTGTCAACCAGCCGCCAATAGCTTCAATGAACATGTAGCCTGTGATAATCAAGAAGCTAATGAGCAAAGTACGTTGATAGCCTTTAGTATCGCGCGGCGGCGTAGTCTGCTCTAGATGCTCGTCATGATCGTGACTATCTTGGGTATCGATGGTATAGATTTTTTGATGGTTATGATCGCTATGCCCATCGTGCTCATCATGTGCACTGTGATTGTCGTGTTCAGTATTAGCGTTAGTATCAGTATTAGGATTGTTTTGATTCATAACCATACTCAAAGTTGATTATATTAATGTTAATAAGGATAACACTATTCTAAATTTAACATATTCATACCGCTTATAAATAAGGTAAACCCTTAAAACTACCAGCCCACAGGGTCGATATCTAAGGTTAGCTTGAGATACTTAGCGCTTGGCATAGCGAGTACAAGTTGCCACCATGCTTGTAGTACGCGGTGCAACTGCTGACGATCTTTGGCAAGTAACAACAATTGCGAGTGATAGCGGCTGTTCTTTTTACTCATAGGCGCATCGATAGGACCGAGCACGGCTAAATGATGCGGTTTTGGCAAGTTAGCAACGGCATCATTCAGGGCTTGCGTGGTCGCCGCCAAGGTTTTGCCTTCGCAGCGGACGAGCGCTGCATGGCTAAAGGGCGGTAAGCCCATCATTTTGCGCTCTTGTAATAGCGTACGCGCAAAAGATAAATAGCCGTCTTTGACCAATTTTAACAGCAGCGCATTGTCAGGCTGCAGGGTTTGAATGAGCACCCGTCCAGGTTTGTCCCCGCGACCTGCGCGACCTGCAACCTGAATCATCAGCTGCGCGGTATGCTCAGGTGAGCGAAAGTCAGCCGACAAAAAACCGCGATCAGCATTAGGCAGGCAAACTAACGTGACGTTGGGAAAATGATGCCCTTTGGCGACCATTTGCGTACCGACCAAAATGGCAGGCTTGCCTTCATTAATGCGCTGATATATCTTCTCCCAGCTGTCCTTGCGACGCGTGGTATCACGATCAATTTGGATAATAGGGTAGATATCTTTGCTGGTTTGTGGATTGGCAAAAATCGCATGGAGATTGTCGCTTAGACGGGTAGTGCCCATACCTTTGGCGTCTAGATTGAGGCTGGCGCAATCAGGGCACGTCGTTGGAATATACGCTTGCCAGTCGCAGTGATGACACTTTAGATAAGAGCTGTGTCTATTATAATGAACGGTTAGGTGTGCGTCACAGCGCGGACAGTCCGCTTGCCAGCCGCAAGCCTCACACAAGAGCACAGGCGCATAACCGCGGCGATTCAAAAATATGAGCACCTGATCGCCCGCCTCAAGTGTTTGCTTGATCGCACTGATAAGTGCATCGGTAAGCCCCGTATCAAAACGCTCGCCGTCATCTTGCG